>CANGOY010000243.1 GCA_947455585.1 Comamonadaceae bacterium | reverse complement strand
TCCTACCGGCGTGAAGATGGACGACAAGCACGAGCCCAAGCGCAGTGCTGCTGAAATTGCGTTGACCGAATTGCACGCCGGTGGCAAGTTCAACCAAAACAGCTACAAGGTGTCTGGTGGTTTGCACGGCGTGGGTGTGTCTTGCGTGAACGCACTGTCTAAGTCATTGCGTTTGATTGTTCGTCGTGAAGGCAAGGTGCACACTTTGGAGTTTTCCAAAGGCTTTGTGCAAAACCGTTTGATTGAAGTTGTGAATGGTGTTGAAGTGTCACCCATGCGCATTACCGGCGATACCGAAAAGCGCGGCACAGAAGTTCACTTCTTGCCTGACACAGAAATCTTCACGCAAAACACTGACTTTCATTACGAGATTTTGAGCAAGCGTTTGCGCGAGCTCAGCTTCTTGAACAATGGTGTGCGCATCCGCTTGTTGGACGAACGCACCGGCAAAGAAGATGACTTTTCTGGTGCAGGTGGTGTGAAGGGCTTTGTGGACTTCATCAACTCAGGTAAGAAGGTGTTGCACCCCAATGCGTTCTACGCTGAAGGCGACCGCCCTGCTGAGACTTATGGTGGTATTCCAGGCACCAACATCGGTGTGGAAGTGTCCATGCAGTGGAACGACGGTTACAACGAAAACGTTTTGTGCTTCACCAACAACATTCCACAACGCGATGGTGGCACCCACTTGACGGGTTTGCGCGCTGCGATGACGCGTGTCATCAACAAATACATCGAAGAAAACGAATTTGCCAAAAAGGCCAAGGTTGAAGTCACTGGCGACGACATGCGCGAAGGCTTGTGCTGCGTGTTGTCTGTCAAAGTGCCTGAGCCAAAGTTCAGCAGCCAGACCAAAGACAAATTGGTGTCTAGCGAGGTGCGTGCACCGGTAGAAGATATCGTGGCCAAAACATTGACTGATTATTTGCAAGAGCGCCCCAACGACGCCAAAATCATTTGCGGCAAGATTGTCGAAGCTGCCCGTGCTCGCGAAGCTGCCCGCAAAGCCCGCGAAATGACACGCCGCAAAGGTGTGCTGGATGGCATGGGCTTGCCAGGTAAGCTGGCCGATTGCCAAGAAAAAGACCCATCACTCTGCGAAATTTACATTGTTGAGGGTGACTCCGCCGGTGGTTCAGCCAAGCAAGGCCGTGACCGTAAATTCCAAGCGATTCTGCCTTTGCGCGGCAAAATTTTGAACGTCGAAAAAGCACGTTACGAAAAGCTGCTGACCAGCAATGAAATCTTGACGCTCATCACCGCACTGGGCACCGGTATTGGTAAAGCCAGTGCTGAGTCTGGCAAGTCGGCCACCGATGACTTCAATGTAGACAAGCTACGTTACCACCGCATCATCATCATGACCGACGCTGACGTTGACGGTGCACACATTCGTACCCTGTTGCTCACGTTCTTCTACCGTCAAATGCCTGAGCTGGTGGAGCGTGGCCACATCTACATTGCTCAGCCACCGTTGTACAAAGTGAAGGCGGGCAAAGAAGAGCTGTACCTCAAAGACGCATCTGCTTTGGATGGTTTCTTGTTGCGCATTGCCATGAAGGACGCCAGCATCACCACCGGTGGCGCGAATTCTCAAGTTTTGAGTGGCGACACGCTGAACGAATTGGCACGCAAGCACCAAGTGGCTGAAGCTGTCATTGCACGTTTGAGTGGTTTCATGGATGCTGAGGCTTTACGTGCCATGGCTGACGGCGTGTCGGTCAACCTTGACACCGTGGCAGATGCTGAAAAGTCTGCGGCGGCTATGCAAGAAAAATTGCGTGAACTCGGTAGCGGTTCAGAAGCTACGGGTGAGTTTGACGTGCGCACCGACAAACCTATTTTGCGCATCAGCCGTCGCCACCACGGCAACGTGAAGAGCAGCGTGATTACCCAAGACTTCGTGCACGGCGCTGACTATGCAGCCTTGGCCGAAGCAGCTTTGACCTTCCGTGACTTGGTGGGTGAGGGCTCTAAGGTGCATCGCGGTGAAGGCGAGAAGGCCAAAGAAGAAAAAGTTTCCGACTTCCGCCAAGGGATGAAGTGGTTGATTGGCCAAGCTGAAAACGCCACGGCTCGTCAACGTTACAAGGGTTTGGGTGAGATGAACCCAGCTCAGTTGTGGGAAACCACGATGGACCCAACCGTGCGCCGCTTGCTGCGCGTGCAGATTGACGATGCCATTGAAGCCGACCGCGTATTCACCATGTTGATGGGCGACGAGGTCGAGCCTCGTCGCAACTTCATCGAAAGCAACGCCTTGCGCGCAGGCAACATCGATATTTAATCGGGCTTGCCCTTCCAGCGTGAATGCTCTGGAAGGGTTTCAGCGTCAAACACTTTTTGTTGCTCGACGCTCAGTTGGTTGTAAAACGTTCGCGTGGCTTCTGTGCGTTGTTTAACGTGTGCTTGCATACTTGCCAAGTTGGCTTCATGTACTGCGTTCATCTTGTCCATGCGCTCGGGTGTGCTGAGTTTGGCCAAGGCCTCTCGGTCAATGGGGTGCGCTAGGCGGGCGGCGGGCACTTTCATGCTTTGTACAAAGGCTGTCCATGCAGGCTCTTGCGCTCCAGCCAAATGCAGCTTGGTTTTCAATTCAGCCTGACGCTTTTCCCAATGCTTGACCATGCGTTCATGCATGCGTCCCTCGTCGTGGTGCATGCCCATTTCGCCCATCATGGGCTGGGCTTGTGCGGGCACCACAGCTGTTAAGGCTGTACCAGCCAATAAAACAGAGAGTGCGAAACGGGTGGTGTTCAAACGGGTCATAAAAGTTCCTTGAAGTCAGAGGCGAGGCGCCTCTGTCAAGTTCCGACTGTGAACCGTCTGTGTAACGCGTCTGTGCGTTGCAGCACAAGTTTCGTAAAGTTTTGTAGCAGTGGCTTAGCCCATCAAGCCTGCACGAAAATCGTCTACCGCCTGCACTAGCTCTTCACGTGTGTTCATGACGAAAGGCCCGTATTGTGCGATGGGCTCGTTCAAGGGCTTGCCTGCAATGACGATGGCACGCGTGTTG
>CANGOY010000242.1 GCA_947455585.1 Comamonadaceae bacterium | reverse complement strand
TGGCCATCGCGGCCGTGATTTTTGTGTTCTCGCTCATCAGCTTCGGCGTGTGGGCTGCACGCATTCGCCAAGTACGTGCCGCGGTGGTGGGGCTGGATGCCCGCCTAGGCGCACACAAAGGCAGCAGCCGCGAAGCACTGGCTTTGGCCGAGAGCAAAACCACCGACGACGAGCTGAAGTTTTTGCTGCGCGAAACCGAGGCAGGCCTGATTGACCTGCCCACGCAACATGGTGTGAGCCAAGGCCCACGCAGTAGCTACAGCTTTCGCAGCCATGCCGACACATGGACGGTGCGCAGCGTACTCGGTGGCCGCATGAACTTGGCCTTGTTCGAGACCATGCCCAATTTGCTGATTGGTTTTGGTTTGATGTGTACCTTTATCTTCTTGGCCGTAGCTTTGCAACAAGCAGGCTTGGCGCTCAATGCGCTGGATGTGTCGGCACGTCAACAAGACCAAGCTTTGCAGTCCCTCATTGCCACAGCGGGCGGTAAGTTCATCACCTCTATCGCGGGCTTGTTGTGTTCGCTGGTGTGGAACTGGCGCGCCAAAGTGGCGCTAGAAAACTTGCAGTCCAGCATCGACACCCTGTGCCACACACTGCGTAGCAAAGTGCCAGACAACGCAGCCGAAGCCAGCGTGCGCATGCAACTGGCTTTGTTCCAAGACATCTTGGACGAGAACCGTTCACAGGTGAGCCAACTGCGCCGCTTTGAAGGCGACTTTGCCAATGCGATTGGCGACGCCCTCTCGCGCAATATGCAGCCCGCGTTTGACAAACTGGGCACATTGGCCGACACCATTCAGGCATCAAGCCAAAGCTTTGGCAGCGCTGGCAGCCAAGCCGCTGGCGAGCTGAGCAAAGCGGGCGCGGCTATGACGCAAGGCATTGAAAATGGACTCGCCTCGTTCAGCGATGCCGTGAGCACGTTGGCGCAAACCATTCAAACCACACGCGCCACCGTGACTGACTTAGATGCGGCCATTGGCCGCGCCGCCACCGCGGGCAACCAAGGCACGCAGCAGATGGAAACCTTGCTCAGCAGTTTTGGTCAAACCATTGCCAGCGTGCAAGGAGCCATGTCGGGCTTGCAAGGCACGGTCGACAAGATTGACCAAGTTGCCGACAAGTTCAAAGACAGCGCCAGCTCGATTGAAAGCTCGGTCAACTTACAACGTGCAGCGGCCAACGACTTCAAAGAAGCACTTGTGCCGATGAACCAAGCTCTCGGCCAAACCGTGGACACGCTCAAAACCAGCGCAGTGTCTGCAGAAGAAGCGCTGGGCCACGTCCGCACGCATTTGCAAGACGCACAAAAAGCACTCACCGGCACAGTGGACGCCCTCACCAAAGGCGTGTCGGGCTACAGCACCCAAATTTCTGACCTGCACACCAAGATGGACCAACACCTGGCCAGCGCGGTGAACCAACTCAGTGGCAGTATCACCAACCTTGAAGAAGTGTTGGACGAGTTCATCGACGCTTTGCCGCCCAAGGCTTAAAGCCTAAAAGTCAAAGTTAAACGCGTCAATCATGTTCATCAAAACACGCCGCAACACCGCAGCCACCCACGAGCAGGTGGAAGAGTCGGGTTACATGGCTTCGGCCAGTGACTTGATGATTGGCCTGCTGTTCATCTTCATCGTGATGGTGATGGTGCTGCTTTCACGCAAGCCCGAGCAGCCGCCCGAGCCCCCCGCCGACCCACTGGCCACCGTGGTGCACACCATCGGCACCAAGCTTCAAAACGCGGGTGTGCCTGTGACCATCAACCAAGTGTCGGGCGTCATCAGCTTGCCTGCCGATACCTTGTTTGCACGTGGCAGCGCCGAGCTAGAAGGCTTGGGCGTGCGCACGCTGCGCCAGTCTGCCGAGCAGTTGCAACAAGTCTTGCCTTGCTACATCTATTCACAACGCCGCCGTCTGCCAGACGACTGTCCGCCCAACCCACAACAGGTGGAGATTGAAACCATCCTGATTGAAGGCCACACCGACTCGGTACCGCTGCACCGTGGCGACTACAACAACTGGCATTTGGGCCTAGACCGCGCACGTGCGGTTTACAAAGTGCTGGGCTCGGAAGGCATGCAGAGCTACCGCAACGAGCGCGAACAGCCCGTGTTTGGCATCAGCTCGTATGCAGATGAGCGCCCCAGCAGCAAAGACAACGACACGCAAAACCGCCGCGTCGAGCTGCGCTTTGTGCTGGCGTTTCAGCCCACCGACACAGGTGCGGCCAAAGGCCCGAGCAGCACCTTGAAGAAGATGCAAGACACGGTGCGCTAAGCCACCGACACGACCATGCACGAGTTTTTCGCCCCCCTGCCGCAAGACTTTGACCAGCTAGCCCATGCCGCGCGCACCAAGCGCGGCGGCGGCTTTGGCAAAGACCCAGACTTGCGCACCGTGGGCGAGCGCACCTTCAGCGCGTTTGAGCGCGTGCAGTTTGCGCCCAACAGCGCCGCACCGCGCCAGCGCGATTGGCGACACATTCCGTACGCGCTTTGGCTCGACGCCGAGCGCGGCTTGCACACCCACTCACCGCTGACCGACCGCTACTTTGAAGTGGCTGTGCCTGAAGCGCTCAACACACGCCGCCCGCTCAAGTGGGGCCGTGGTTTGCTGCATACGTATTTGCAGGGCTTCAACCCTGAGAACCCGGTGTTCTTAAAGTTGGCCCACACGGCACGCGAATTCTTTTTAGACCCACGCGTGTTGGCCTCGTTGTCAGAGACCGAGGCCAATGGCTTAGAACGCCTCATCAGCACCCTGGATGTGCTGGACCCGCTCAACGGCCCCGTGCATGTGGCCAATGACATCTTGGGGCTTCCTGCCGACAAGACCTTGGCGCAATGGCAAGAACGCCATGCCTTGACCCAAGGCTTTTGGCTGAACAACTTTTGCAAACAAGCCTTCATCGAAGCCTTGCAAGCCCCCGAAGAAGTGCGCAGCAGCCTTGGCTATGTGAAGCGCATGTGCGAATGGGCCATGCACGACATCGGCAAGCCCACGCAGCGCCTGCGCTACCCGC
>CANGOY010000241.1 GCA_947455585.1 Comamonadaceae bacterium | reverse complement strand
TGTGAGTTTTGGCGACTCGCTCATCAAGCGTGTGGTCGAGACCTTGCGCGACGAATTCCCGAAGCTCAAAACTTTCGCCACCTTGTCGCCTATTCCAGGTTTGCGTCCTTGGTTGTCGCGCAATGCTGAAACCATGTTGGCTAAGTTGAGCGACAAAGAATTGTCAGCACTGGGCCGTGAGTTGAGCTTTGAGCCTCCTACCGCAACGCATGTGTTGGCAGCCATTGACCAACCTTTGGTTTTGGGGGCGTTGTCGCTCAAGTCGCCATTGCGCTCCTTCCTCACGCGTTGTGCTGCGCATTATTTGGGCTTGGAAAAACAAGGTGAGCAAGTGCTTGACCCCGTGGCACGTTTCCATTTGGGTAACGGCGCTCGTATTGAGCGCATCAACTGGTTTGCAGACCCATCGCCCAAAGGCCTCAAGCAATCGCACGGCTTGATGGTGAACTACATGTACGACTTGAAGCGACTCGACAAAAACCGCCAACTCATGGCGAAGAACATTGCACCTGTCTCAGGCGATGTTGAAGACCTTTTCTTTTCTTGAATCTGAAGAAACACGATGAACCACAATCTTTATGCAGCGCTGCGTGCTGCTTTCCCTAAAAACCTGAACACCACGGCTGTCGAGACTGAGGACGGCGCGCAATACAGCTGGTCCGACCTCGAGCGTGCCAGCGCGATGATGGCCAACTTGCTGGACTCACTGCACATCCCCAAAGGCTCGCGTGTGGCCGTGCAAGTGGAGAAGTCGGTTGAGGCCGTCATGCTCTACCTCGCCACCTTGCGCGCAGGCTATGTGTTTTTGCCGTTAAACACGGCTTACCAAAGTGCTGAGATTGAATATTTCATTGGCAACGCTGAACCCGCCGTGGTGGTGTGCAGCAGCAAAAACTTTGGCTGGGTCAGCAAGATTGCTTTCAAGGCCGGTACACAAAACGTGTTCACCTTGGATGACAACCGCACCGGCAGCTTGCTTGAGCGTGCCGCGCATTGCTCTGACAAACACCAAGTGGTGCAAAGCAAGGCCGACGATTTGGCCGCCATCTTGTACACCAGCGGCACCACTGGCCGTAGCAAGGGCGCCATGCTCTCGCACGGCAACATGCTCAGCAACGCACAAACCTTGAAAAAATACTGGGGCTGGAAGCCTGGTGATGTGTTGATTCATGCCTTACCCATCTTCCATGTGCACGGCTTGTTTGTGGCCATTCACGGCGCTTTGCTCAACGGCAGCAAGATGATTTGGATGTCCAAGTTCGACCCCAAACTCGTCATCGCCAAAATGCCAGAAGCCACCGTGTTCATGGGTGTGCCCACGCTCTATGTGCGCATGCTGGCTGAGCCAAGCTTGACCAAAGCTCAAGCATCGAACATGCGTTTGTTTGTCGCTGGTTCTGCGCCATTGCTCTTGGAAACTTTCAACGAGTGGCAAGACCGCGTAGGCCAGCCGATCCTCGAGCGCTACGGCATGAGCGAAACTGTCATGCTCACCTCCAATCCCTACGCAGCCGATGCACGCTATCCCGGCCAAACCGAACGACGCGGTGGCACCGTGGGCTTCCCATTGCCAGGCGTGTCCTTGCGCGTGCAAGACGACGAAGGCAAAGCCTTACCCGTGGGTGAAATCGGCGGCATCCAAGTCAAAGGCCCCAACGTGTTTGGTGGCTACTGGCGCATGCCCGAGAAAACCAAAGAAGAGTTCACAGCTGACGGCTATTTCAAAACCGGTGACGTGGGTAAGGTCGACGAGCGCGGCTACGTGGTCATCGTGGGCCGCAGCAAAGACCTCATCATCAGCGGTGGCTACAACGTCTACCCCGCAGAGATTGAGGGCTACATCAACGACATGCCAGGCGTCGCCGAAAGCGCTTTGATTGGTGTGCCGCATCCTGATTTTGGTGAAGTAGGCGTGGCAGTCGTCATTGCCAAACCTGGTGCCAAGGTCGATGCTGAAGCTGTCATCGCCGCACTCAAATCAAAACTCGCCAACTTCAAAATTCCGAAGAAGTGTTTTGTGGTGGCTGAGTTGCCACGCAACACCATGGGTAAAGTACAAAAGAACTTGCTGCGCGATCAGTACAAAGGCTTGTTTTAATCTTTCGCGCGCTTCGCCAATGCGATCAGCCGGTATCCGCTGCGACTCCTTCGCTTCGCTCTTGATGTCGCCGCAGCAGACACCGACTACTCGCCTTGGCTCCGATTTCGAACAGAAAACACTCGGATGCTGATGGGGCTGTGCGGCGGATGCCGATTTCTGGTATTCCAGCATGAGGCAGCCGCCGCACAGCCCCGTCAGCATCAGCGATAGAAAACCAGAATCATCACAAACAAAAAAGCCACTCCCAAAAAGAGTGGCTTTTTCATGCAACAGAAAAACTTAGCCAGCCAAAGCCGCAGAGTTCACCCGCTGCGTGATGTGCGCCAAAGCCTCATCCACTTGGTCAATCAAGATCAAGCACAAATCGCCTTTTTGCAAACGCTCCATCGCACGGTCAATCGCCAAGAATTCGCCATGAATTTCGTCGATGTGTGTCGTACGTTTCGCACCGTCCAATCCTTGACGTAAGAGCTTCAACACCTCGCCATCCACACGGCCACGTTGGCATGCGTCTTGGTACAGCACCACATCGTCAAACGCTTCACCAATCAAGCGGGTTTGTTCACGGATATCTTCATCGCGGCGGTCGCCTGCGCCGCTGATGACCACACTGCGGCGCTGCGCGGGCAGGTTGGTCACGGCTTGCACCAGTGCTTTGATGGCGTCTGGGTTGTGGCCGTAGTCAGCAATCACGGTTGCGCCTTTGTAGTCGAACACATTGAAACGCCCAGGCACGGCATTGCTGTCGCTTACAAATGTGGCCAAGCCTTTGCAGATGGTTTGCCAAGGCACGCCCACCGCCCATGCCGCACCAATGGACGCCATAGCATTTTCAATTTGAAAGCCAATCGCGCCACTGCGTGTCACAGGAATTTCTGACAAAGGAATGCGCACCGAGTGGTTGCCTTGCATGGCCACAATTTGGTCGTCTTCTA
>CANGOY010000240.1 GCA_947455585.1 Comamonadaceae bacterium | reverse complement strand
TTTACCCATGGCATCCGTTAACAAAGTCATCCTCGTCGGCAACTGCGGCCGCGACCCCGAAGTGCGCTACCTGCCCAGCGGCCAAGCCGTTGCCAACGTGAGCGTGGCCACATCGAGCCGCCGCAAAGACAAAAACAGCGGCGAGATGATTGAAGACACACAGTGGCATCGCGTCACGTTTTATGACCGCTTGGCCGAAATCGCTGGCGAATACGTCAAAAAAGGCCGCCCCATTTACGTGGAAGGCCGCTTGAAATACGGCGTGTACACCGACAAAACCACAGGCGTGGAAAAAAACACCGTGGACATCATTGCGACTGAATTGCAACTCTTGGGCGGCCGTGAAGGCATGGGCGGTCCAAGTGGTGGTGGCGAAGAAGGCGGCGGTGGCTACAGCCGCCCAGCAGCTGCACCTCGCGCTGCAGCGCCAGCAGCGCAACGCCCTGCGGCACCTGCGCCTGCCAAGGGTGGGTTTGACGACATGGATGACGACATTCCATTTTGACCTGCTGACGCAAACGAAGCGCCCAACAAAAAACCGACTAGCGAGAGCCAGTCGGTTTTTTTACGTTTGTGCGATGTGGGTGCGTCAGTATCTTTTGACGTTGTGCAAAGTCTCTTGCGCAATCCATCCGATGCGCCCTTCGGCGTCCATGCGCTGAATGTCTTCTAGTGCCACGCGCATGATTTCGTTTTCTTCTTGTAACTTGTAAACGCGGTTGCGCAAATTGCTCGCGTCTAGCCACGAGCCAATGGCGCTGAGCACGCGTGCAACGAAGACGCCCCAATTAGGCATAAGCGAAGAAGTGACAAAGAGAAGACATCCGAGAAGTCTATTGGCAAATTTGGCGTTTTGGTGAGCGCGGCACAACGAAACGCATGCAAAAACGTTGACCAAAATAATTAAATATTTGCGTCAACAGTTGTGTATCAGCCACCGTTGTTTGATTACTCCGATGTTGGAGTTGTTCAAAACCTCAAAGGAAATTTTGTATGAACAAGTTGATTGCCTCTTTGATCGTTGGTGCTTTCTCTGCAGCCGCGTTCGCAACCACACCAGTGGCAACACCTGCAACCGCCGCACCTGCTGTGGCCTCTGCAACTGCCAAAGCTGAAGCCGCCCCAGCTGCTAAAGCCGAAGCCAAAAAAGTGGTGAAAGAAAAAGCCGCTGTGGTGAAGACGGATGCCACCAAGAAAGTGGAAGCCACAGCGCCTGCTGCTGTCCTCAAGTAAAGCCAACGCGGCATCAAGGCCGCGGGCAACTCAGGCAGGGGTTGCGTTCAGCGCTGCAGCGCTGGCAATGACCCCGCCGCCCATACACACCTCACCGTCATACAACACAGCCGATTGGCCTGGTGTGACGGCCCACTGAGGATCATCAAAGGCGAGCACCAGCTCGCCTTCGTCGTTGTAGCTTAGCTCGCACGGCGCATCGGCTTGGCGGTAGCGGGTTTTGGCGGCGTAGCGGCCGGGTGCTGGTTGATGCGGGGCGCACCAGCTCAGGTCGTCGGCATGCAGCGAGCTGTAAAGCAACCAAGGGTGGTCGTGGCCTTGCACGACATACAAGGTGTTGGTGGCCAAGTCTTTGCGGGCCACAAACCACGGTTGGTGTTCGCCGCCACCACGCTGCGCGCCCTTTTCCTTCAAGCCACCAATGCCCAAGCCCTGGCGCTGTCCGAGTGTGTAAAAACTCAAACCCACATGCGTGCCAATCTTGCGGCCTCGCTCGTCTTTGATGGGGCCTGGCTCGTTGGCGATGTAGCGGTTTAAGAACTCGCGGAAGGGGCGCTCGCCGATGAAGCAAATGCCTGTCGAATCTTTTTTCTTGGCATTGGGCAAACCAATTTCGTCCGCAATGCGGCGCACTTTGGTTTTGTGCAGCTCGCCTACGGGAAACAATGTTTTGGAAAGTTGCGCTTGGTTCAGGCGGTGCAAAAAGTAACTTTGGTCTTTGCTCGGGTCCAAGCCTTTGAGTAACTGAAATTCGCCATCCACTTCGCGCACGCGGCAGTAGTGGCCGGTGGCAATTTTTTCAGCGCCTAGGCGCATGGCATGGTCTAAGAACGCTTTGAACTTGATTTCGGCGTTGCACAAAATGTCGGGGTTGGGTGTGCGGCCGCCTTGGTATTCGCGCAAGAACTCGGCGAACACGCGGTCTTTGTATTCGGCGGCAAAGTTGACGTGTTCAATCTCAATGCCAATCACGTCGGCCACAGCGGCAGCGTCGACGAAGTCGATGTTGGACGAGCAGTATTCGCTGTCGTCATCGTCTTCCCAGTTTTTCATGAAGATGCCGACGACGTCGTAGCCTTGTTGTTTCAACAGGTAGGCGCTGACGGCGGAGTCCACGCCGCCGCTCAAGCCCACCACCACACGTTTGTTATTTGCCATGCGGCAATTATCCCTTTGCGGCTTGCAACACACTCGGGTCGGTGTAAATCAAATCTAGCGGAAAGCGTTGGCCAGCCAAGTGGTCTTCCATGCAGCGCAGCACCAGAGGGCTACGCAGACGGTGCACGTTGGCGCGAACTTCGTCGGGCGTCATCCACAGGGTGCGGACGATGCCTTTGTCCAATTTGGTGCCCGGCACTTGCTCGCCCAGTTCGCCGCAAAACGCGAGGCGAAAGTAGGTCACGTCTTCTGCGGCGCGGCCTTCGCGTGCGGGGCGTTGCAGCCGCGAGATATAGATGCCCACAAGCTCCGTGGGCTTAAAGGTGTGTGTGGTTTCTTCCAGCGCTTCGCGGGCGCAACCGTCTTCGGGCGACTCGCCTGGGTCAAGGTGGCCTGCTGGGTTGTTCAGGCGCAAGCCTTCGGGCGTGTGCTCTTCAATCAACATGTAACGACCGTCGCGCTCGATGATGGCGGCGACGGTGACACTGGGCTTCCAACGTTTATTCATTTGGTGATTATCTTTCGGGTTTTTACGCCTCATTAACAGGGGCAAAGTCGTGTAACCTTGCATCACTCTGACAGCGATAGTTACATAAAAAAAGGTGCACCGCGTGATGCGTTTCCTGCTCAAAAAACAGCAAAAGGCAAT
>CANGOY010000239.1 GCA_947455585.1 Comamonadaceae bacterium | reverse complement strand
GTGTTCATCAGCGAAGCCTTGGGCCGCAAACCCAATTCCCTCGTGTCCCGCGCGGTCATGAACAAACGCGCAGCCTGAGCTGTGGACGTTCGCTGACAATGCAGCCCATGTGTGGAAGCGAACTCACCCCCAAACCCCAAGGCCTCACGCCGGCTGACTTGCGCTTGAGCGCGCAGGCCAAGCGGGTGTTGCAAAGCAACGAGGCACCACCGTCTCCCTGCATTTCGATTTGCCGCATGTCGGACGACACCACGTATTGCGAAGGTTGCTGGCGCACGTTGGATGAAATTGGCGGCTGGGGCCAATGCAGCGTCGATGACAAGCGCATGGTGTGGCAGCTGATTGGCGATCGTTTGACTGCGCATGCCGCGTCGTAAATAAACGCATGCGCTATGGCTGCGCCGAGCCTCGAATACCCGAAGGATGTCCGTCATGAAAACCATAACCTGTTACCTCGACTTCATTTCTCCCTATGCTTATCTCGCGTTTGAGGCTTTGCCCAAAAGCCTGATGGGTGTGAGCCATCGCATGGTCTATAAGCCTGTGTTGTTTGCGGCCATGCTCAAACACCACGGCCAACTTGGCCCCGCTGAAATTGCAGGCAAGCGCGAGTGGACCTATCGGCAAGTGCTGTGGCAAGCCAAACAATTGGGCGTGACCTTGGACATGCCGCAATCCCACCCATTCAACCCGCTGGCGCTGTTGCGCTTGGCGGTGGCATGCAGTGTGGATGGCGAGCCCAATCGCTATGTGTGCGACACCCTCTTCAAACATGTCTGGCAAGGTGGTGCAGCGGCCGACGATGCGACACGTTTGCAAGCCCTCACGCAGCAGCTGGCCCCTCAACGTTCGGTAGATGTGCCAGAGGTGAAAAACCAGCTCAAAGCCAACACCGAAGAGGCCATTGCGCGTGGTGTGTTTGGTGTGCCCACGTTTTGCGTGGACGACAAAGTGTTCTGGGGCTTAGACGCCTTGCCCATGATGCGCGCCTACCTTGATGGAAATCAATGGTTTGACACGGCATGGGATGCCGCTGCAAGCATCCAGCAAGGCGTCAAGCGTTGAATCAGGGCATTGCCATGACAATGCCTTATGCCCAACGCCTTTAACTTCTCTGCCTCTCCGTTTGACTGCTTAACGCCCGGCCAACAGCGCTTGGTGCGCGACAGCGTGGACGTGGTCTATTACCCCGATGGCGAGGTCATTCTGGATGTGGGCACCGCGCCCACGCATCTGTTTGTCATCATCAAAGGCTTTGTCACGCAGTACGACGGTGACGAAGTCATCACCACCTATGGGCCTGACGATACCTTTGATGGTCGCGGCTTGGTGGCTGGCAAAACCAGCAACAAGTTTGTGGCGCAAGAAGAAGTGGTGGCCTATCAGTTGGCTCGCAAAACAGTGACGGAGTTGATTGCCAGCAACGCCACTTTTGGCGCCTTGTTGTTCTCTGACCTCAGCAACAAGCTCACTGCCTTGTCGCAACGTCAAAGCCAGCACGAGTTGCAGTCGCTCACGCTCTCGCGTGTGGACGAGGCCTTTTTGCGCCCCGCACATTTTGTGGAAATGGATGCCGATGTGGTGTCGGTGGTGAAGGTTATGCAAGCGCAGCGCACCAAGTGCGTGTTGGTGCGTAACCGCAGTACAAGTCCTGAGCGTTTTGGAGTCTTTACGGCCTCCACTTTGCAGCGCGCCATTTTGAGCGGCGCTCCGCTGGACCAACAAAAGGTGGGCGGCCTTGCCAACTTCCAAATCATCACCGTCAAGCCAGCCGACCAAGTGGGTGATGCCTTGGCCCTGTTGCAACGTCACCGTGTGCACCGCTTGGTGGTGATGGACGACAACCATGTCGTGGGCGTGTTGGAGGCGCTGGACTTGTTCAGTTTCTTATCCAACCACTCGCACCTCATCACGGTGCAAGTGGAGGCCGCCACCGACATCGAAGGCTTGGCGCAAGCTGCCACACAAATTACCCGCATGGTCACTACGCTGCACCGCAGCGGAACGCGTGTGAGCTTGATTGCACGCTTAGTGCAAGATTTGAACGCGCGACTGTTTGAGCGGGCTTGGCAGATCATCGCACCCGCAGACTTGGTGGCGAACAGCTGCTTGTTTGTGATGGGCAGCGAAGGGCGCGGCGAGCAGCTGCTCAAGACCGACCAAGACAACGGCCTCATCTTGCGTGATGGTTACACACCACCTGACGACTTAGAGGTGATTTGCCAGTCGTTCTCGCAAGCCTTGTCGGCGTTTGGCTATCCCGAATGCCCAGGCCACATCATGGTGAACAACCCGATGTGGCGAAAGTCAGCCTATGACTTTGGGCAGATGGTGAAGCAGTGGCTCATCATGCCCGAGGCCGACAGCTTGATGAACTTGGCCATCTTCTTAGATGCCCACCCGGTGTGTGGCGATGCCCGTCTCTTGCAAGATGCACAGCAAGTGCTGCAGAAATTGGCCACAGACAACGACGCTATGCTGGCGCGCTTTGCTGCGTCGATTGATGCCTTTGGCAACAGCAGCGGTTGGTGGAACCGTTTGCTTGGGCTTGACGACCAACAAGGTTTGCATCTCAAGAAAGAAGGTATCTTCCCCTTGGTGCATGGTGTGCGCAGCTTGGCACTCGCTGAACATCTGCAAGAGACCAGCACCACAGCGCGCATTGATGCCTTGGTGGCGAAGCATGTGATTACCGAGGCCTTAGGCGCAGATCTCACGCAGAGCTTGCATTTTCTGATGGGTTTGAAGCTCAAAGCAGGGGTAACGGAGATGGAGACCCAGCATGCAGTGTCGGGCTTGGTTAACGTGGCCAAGCTCTCCACCTTAGTGCGCGACTTGCTCAAAGACGCGTTGGGCGTGGTCAAGCATTTCAAAGGCCTGCTGCGTGGCCGCTTCAAATTAGACAACCTCTGATGCCGTCGATCATTTCTCCCACACGTTGGTGGCGCACGCTCAAGCGTGAGTGGTTGATTTACCACCTCGGCTTGCCCGAGTTCCGTTTCATGTTTGACAAGCCTCCGCCCAATGAGTGGGTGTCGCTCG
>CANGOY010000238.1 GCA_947455585.1 Comamonadaceae bacterium | reverse complement strand
GTGAGCTTGTCGTCAATCAACATGTCGATGCCCACGGTGCGTGCTGGGTCCAAGCGTTCGACGATGGCCACGGTGGTGACATCAAAGCCCAAAGGCGCGACGATGGACAGCGCTTGTGCAGAGGGTGATGCGCCAGTTTCAATCTTGGCGCCTAAGTCTTTGAGCAATTGCAGCAGCTCGGGGCGACGCATGGCGCGGGTGGACACCCACACCGGTGGCATTTCTGCCACGCTCGGTGTGAAGGGGGCGGCGTGCATCTGTGCTTCGCCATTCACGTAGGTGTAAAAACCTTCGCCTGTTTTTTGGCCCAGCTTGCCATCGTTGATGCGTTGCACCGCAATGTGGCTGGGGCGAAAGCGCGGCTCGCTCAGGTATTGCTGGTAAATGGAGGTGATGGCCTCATGGGCCACGTCGATGCCCGCGATGTCGAGCAATTGAAAGGGGCCGAGTTGAAAGCCTGCATGCTCACGCAAGATGCGGTCGATGGTGGCGAAGTCGGCCACGCCTTCTGATGCAATTTGCAGCGCTTCTGTTGCACCGCCCAAGATGCCGATGGTTTTGTGGATGGAGTTCATGTGCAAAAAATGACGAGGTTCAGCGGCGAACTTGCAGTGCGCCTGGGTTCACGATGTTGGTGGGCGTGCCTTTGATGAAGTTCACCACGTTGTCAAAGGCGGTGCCGAAATACAACTCGTAGCTGTCTTGCTCTACATAACCAATGTGAGGTGTGCAAATGCAGTTTTCCAAGCGCAGCAGCGCGTGGCCTTGCATGATGGGCTCGCTTTCAAACACATCAATCGCAGCCATGCCAGGGCGACCACGGTTTAGCGCAGTGATGAGCGCATCAGGTTCAATCAGCTCAGCGCGCGAGGTGTTGACCAGCAGTGCAGTCGGTTTCATGCGTGCCAAGTCGGCAGCCTTCACGATGCCGCGCGTGGCATCCACCAAACGCAAGTTCAAAGTGAGTACGTCAGATTCTTCAAAGAATGCTTCGCGTGATGCGGCCACATTCAAGCCGTCTTTGGCGGCGCGTTCGCGTGAGGATTCGCTGCCCCACATCAACACACGCATGCCAAATGCTTTACCGAAACTAGCCAACAGCTCGCCAGTTTTACCGTAACCCCAGATGCCAAGCGTCTTGCCGCGCAAGACTTGGCCGAGCCCAAAGTTGGTGGGCATGGAGCCAGCTTTGAGCCCCGACTGTTGCCAAGCGCCGTGTTTGAGATTGCTGATGTACTGAGGTAGGCGGCGCATGGCGGCCATGATGAGCGCCCATGTCAATTCAGCAGGAGCCACGGGTGAGCCAAAGCCTTCTGCCACCGCAATGCCGCGTTCGGTGCAGGCAGCAATGTCGATATGGCTACCGACTTTGCCAGTTTGAGAGATCAGTTTGAGTTTCGGCAGTTTCTCCAGCAGCTGCTTGGTCAGCTGCGTGCGTTCACGAATCAACACCAGCACTTCGGCATCTTTGAGTCTGACCGACAACTGGCCAACACCCTTGATGGTGTTGGTGTAAACCTTGGCGGGATAGGCTTCTAATTTTGAGGCGCAGTTGAGTTTGCGCACGACATCTTGGTAGTCGTCGAGGATGACAATATTCATCCCCTAATTGTGCCCTGTGTCACAAGGCATTTAGCCTTTCGAAGGCCTCGTTTTAGTGAGGCCTGTATCGCACGTGTCAGTGACGGTTTTCCAGCTCGGCCAAACGGTCAAGCTCGGCACACACATCGGCCATGCGGCCAGAGATGACCATACGGCCCGCGTGGCTGCGGTTGTGTTGGGCTTCCATCACGCGGGCAACGCGCAGTGGCAAAGGTCGGCGGGTGCTTTGCAGGTCTTGCGAGGGCATGAAGCCGCGAACAACGTTTTGCAGAGGGTTCAAGAGGCGGTAAGCGCCAAAAAGTGCGAGGCTCATGGTCGTGCTTTCTTTACATCATCATGGTGTTACGGATGAGGCCGACGGCCAAACCCTCAATTTCAAAGGGCTCGCCGGGCTCGACCACAATGGTTTTGAAGTCGGGGTTTTCGGCGAGCAGTTCAATGTGGCTGGCAGTTTTGCGAAAGCGCTTGACGGTCACGTCTTCGCCCAAACGGGCCACTACGATTTGGCCGTTCTTGGCGTCGCGGGTGGATTGCACAGCGAGCAAGTCGCCATCCATGATGCCGGCGTCGCGCATGGACATGCCGCGCACACGGAGCAGGTAGTCTGGCTTGCGTTGGAACAAGCTGCTTTCTACAAAATAGGTTTGGTCCACATGCTCTTGCGCCAAGATGGGTGAGCCCGCAGCCACGCGCCCCACGAGTGGCAATGAAAAGCCAGAAGGCGAAGCGCTGAAGGTGCTTTCTTGATAGCTGCGTTGGTTGCCGCCTTTGAGGCGAATGCCACGAGACGTGCCGCTCACCAATTCGATGGCACCTTTGCGGGCCAAGGCTTGCAAATGTTCTTCAGCCGCGTTGGCTGACTTGAAGCCCAGCTCGGCTGCAATTTCTGCACGGGTAGGGGGCGAACCGGTGTTGGCAATGGCAGACTGGATGAGCTCCAGAATCTGTTGCTGGCGGGCGGTTAGTTTTGGCATTTCAATCATCGGTTCGACTCCTGCACAATGTGTGTCTTTGAGGATGCAACTGTTTGCACATCCAGTAACTGTATATTTAACCAGCTTTTTGAGTTTGGCAAGCCATGAATGCAAATAAAACTAAAAAAATCGTTGTTTTAGCCACAGGCGGCACGATTGCGGGGCTCGCTAGCGATGCATCCAAGCCTCAAAATTACACAGCTGGCCAAGTGGGCGTGGCTGATTTGCTGCAGGGCGTGGTCCACGTAGACATTAAGTTGCTGACCGAGCAAGTGGCGCAAATTGACAGCAAAGATATGTCGTTTGCGGTGTGGCAAAGCCTGTTGGCGCGTGTGGCGCACTGGTTAGGACAAGACGATGTGCAAGGCGTCGTCATCACCCACGGCACAGACACACTCGAAGAAACCGCCTACTTTTTGCAAACCGTGTTGCAGCCCACCAAGCCAGTAGCCATGACCTGCGCCATGCTGCCC
>CANGOY010000237.1 GCA_947455585.1 Comamonadaceae bacterium | reverse complement strand
TCATTCTTGGTCGGTGTGAAAGGATTCGAACCTTCGACCCCTTGCACCCCATGCAAGTGCGCTACCAGGCTGCGCCACACACCGAATCAGGCTGAAATTATAACGCCTAGTCAGTGCAGCTCAGAGAGCAAGTCGCGAATTTGTGTGAGTTCTTTGCGCAGCGTTTGCAAGGCTTCATCGCTGGTGCTCAAGGCAAGCGGTGGCAAGTCAAGTGCATCGGCTGAATCGATGTCTAAGTCGTCGTCAAAACCTTCGTCGTCGGGTAAGTCGACATCAATCAACTCGCCACCCACACGGCGACGTTCTCGCTCGGACTGCACCAACTCTTGCAACTTGTTGCGCGCGCCGGTGATGGTGAAACCTTGGTCATACAAGAGGTCGCGGATGCGGCGAATCATCAACACTTCGTGGCGTTGGTAATAGCGACGATTGCCACGACGCTTCATGGGACGCAGCTGCGTGAATTCCTGCTCCCAATAGCGCAGCACGTGCGGCTTAACGCCGCACAACTCGCTCACTTCACCAATGGTGAAATAGCGCTTGGCTGGAATGGGGGGAAGGAGGGATTTCTCCATGAAAATCAGTAGCTTGTAAACGGGACCGCAGAGGTTACACGAAGAACAGCCTTGAATCTCATCCCCTGACAGTTTTATCAAAAAAAAGAGGCCTACTCGGCCTCTTTTTCAATCAGTTGTCAACTTTGGAATTACTGTCACCCTGAATTTGTTCTTTCAGTTTGTGACTCGCATGGAAAGTGACCGCGCGTCGTGCCTCGATGGGAATCGATTCTCCTGTGCGCGGATTGCGTCCGGGCCTTGGCGCTTTGGTGCGAATTTGAAAATTGCCGAAGCTTGAAATTTTCACATCGGTGCCGTTGACCAAGCTTTGTGCGATGAGGTCAAAGAAGGCATCAATCATGTCTTTGGACTCACGCTTGTTCAACCCAATTTGTTCAAACAACAAATCAGCCAACTGCGCTTTGGTGAGCGCGGGCGTTTCTAGGCTCTCAAAAGAAAGTTCCATACGGTTCTCTTGTTAACGAGTGAACATCAAGCGCGCAAACGCGCAGACACTTGGGTAGCCAACTCGGCCAGCACAGCTTGCACCACGCCTTCGATTTGGGCTTCGTTCAACGTAGCCTCATCGCTGTTGAGTGTGAGGCGAACGGCCAAGCTCTTTTCGTCCATGGCCATGGCAGTGCTTTCGGCTTTAGGACGGTACACGTCAAACAACACGGCATTGCGCAGCAAGCCCTGTGTTTTGGCGGCGTGCACACCGGCCATCAGTTGTGCGTGCGTGACGCTGTCTTTGACGATGACGGCAATGTCGCGTTCCACGTTAGGGAACTTAGCGACGCCGGTGGACTTAGGCACATCACGGTACAACACGGCATCGAGTGAGAGTTCAAACATCACAGGGGCTTGGGCCAAGTCCCAGCTTTGACGCCAGCGCGGGTGCAACTCACCCACATGGCCCACAGCTTGGCCGTTGACCAACACTTTGGCACAACGGCCGGGGTGCATGGCGGGATGCTGTGCCACTTCAAACTGCGGCACAGCGGGGGCCAACAAAGCTTCTACATCCGCTTTCACGTCAAAGAAATCAGCGGCTTGCTCTTTGGTGCCCCATTGCAAAGGTGCAACGCTGCCAAAGGCTATGCCTGCCACGTGCATGGGTTGGTGAAAGCCTTGCACGGTGGTGTCGGTGTTTTGCACCGATGCGTCTTTGTGGAACACGCGGCCAATCTCAAACACGCGCACGCGTGAGGCTTTGCGGTCCACGTTGAACTTCACCACGTTGAGCAAGGAGCCCAACAAGGTGGAGCGCATCACGCTCATTTGGCTGGCGATGGGGTTGAGCAATTTGATGGGGTTGGTATTGCCTGCCAACTCGTGTTCCCAACGCTCATCCACAAAGCTGTAGTTGATGGTTTCTTGGTAGCCCAAAGCTGCCAAGTGGTGGCGTAAAGCGTGTGGGCTACGTTGCGCTTCTTGACACGCGCTGGCGGTAATGGGAGCCAAAGGTGGCGTGGTGGGCAGGTTGTTGTAACCCACCATGCGCGCCACTTCTTCAATCAAGTCTTCTTCGATTTGCAAATCGAAACGGAAGGATGGGGGCTGCACGGTGACAGTCCCCTCGCCTTCTGTGACCGGCAAGCCCAAGCCACGCAAAGCATCAGCCACGCGTTGTTGGGTTAGCGGCATGCCAATGACCTTCTCTGCACGTGCCACGCGCAGCATGACAGGCTTGACCACCGGCATGTTGACGCGCTGGTCATCAATCGGGCCCACGGTGGTGTTAGGTGTTCCACAAATGTCAATCACCAACTGGGTGATGCGCTCGATGTGCTCCACCGTCAACTCGGGGTCCACACCACGCTCAAAACGGTGGCCGGCATCGGTGCTGAAGTTGAAGCGTCGTGAGCGGCCTGCGATGGCTGATGGCCACCAGAAGGCGGCTTCGATGTAAATGTTTTGTGTGTCATCGCTCACGGCCGTGGCGTCGCCCCCCATGATGCCGGCGAGTGATTCGACTTGATGTGCATCAGCAATGACGCCCACGTTGTCGTCCACGGTCACGGTGTTGCCATTCAAGAGTTTGAGCTGCTCACCGGCTTTGCCCCAACGCACCTCCAAGCCACCTTGAATTTTGTCGAGGTCAAAAATGTGCGAAGGACGGCCCAGCTCGAACATCACGTAGTTGGAGATGTCGACCAAGGGGCTCACGCTGCGTTGGCCGCAACGGGCCAAGTGGTTCACCATCCAAGCGGGTGTTTGCGCTTTGGTGTTCACGCCACGCACCACGCGGCCCGAGAAACGGCCACACAAATCAGGAGCGCTGATGGTCACAGCAACTTTGTCAGCGTTAGTCGCAGCAACGGCTGGGAACGTAGGCGCCTTCAACGGTGCACCTGTGAGGGCTGACACTTCGCGGGCAATGCCGTACACGCTCAAGCAATGCGCCAAGTT
The DNA here is from genome assembly GCA_947455585.1 of Comamonadaceae bacterium. Lineage (GTDB taxonomy): Bacteria > Pseudomonadota > Gammaproteobacteria > Burkholderiales > Burkholderiaceae_C > Limnohabitans. Next base: position 153 of record CANGOY010000237.1, on the reverse strand, counting down.
CGGCGTGAGCTTGAGGGTCATCAAGGTATCGTCGAGGTTCAGGTACTCGCGGATGTTTTGGCCCAAAGGTGCATCAGCTGGCAACTCAAGCAAACCGCCGTTGTCGTCCGCAATTTTGAGTTCTTTGGCCGAGCACAACATGCCTTGGCTTTC
>CANGOY010000236.1 GCA_947455585.1 Comamonadaceae bacterium | reverse complement strand
GGAACCCTTCGAAAGTGCCTACTCGAACACGAACTGGTCAAAGTTCGAGAAAATGCCACTTTTCAAATCGGCCAACCGCATGAACGCCTACAACACCTATTTGCTCATGGAGCAAGAAGCCAAGTGATGTACACCGCACGCTTTTCTCGACGCCAAGCCTTGCAAGGTTTGGTTTGGTGCGTCGCTGCTGTGCCCACGCTGGATGCGATGACTGCGCCCATCACTTTGCCCAGCACCGAGTCGTTGGCTGCTTCGCTTGACGCAGCAATGCGTGCCAAGCAGCCCTTGGTGGTGATGGTCAGCTTGCAGGGTTGCCCGTTTTGCAAAGTGGTGCGTGAGAACTATCTGCATCCGTTGTTGGCATCGGGGCTTTACGTGGTGCAAGTGGATATGCGTGACAACCGTGGCTTGCTTGATTTTGATGGCACAGCCCTCACGCAGGATGCGTGGGTGCGCAAGCAAGGTGTCAAGTTGGCCCCCACCGTATTGTTCTTTGGTGCGCAAGGCCGTGAAGTGGCCACACGCTTGAAGGGCGCTTATTTGCCTGATTTTTATGGCGCCTACCTTGATGAGCAGTTGGCGGTGGCGCGTCGTGGGGTGGCTGGGACATGATTCCTATCAAAACCGAATCCGCTTGGCGCGGCACCTCGGATTGCCGCAACTGCGGTATCCGTGAGATGGTGCTGTTTGCCGACTTGAACGAGCAAGACTTCAACCTCATTCACGCTCCGATTGACGACTTGGTTTATCAGTCTGGGCAGTCTTTGTATGACGAGTCAGACAAGGCGCTGGGCGTATTCACATTGCGCAAAGGCATGGTCAAACTGGTGCGCGTAACTGCCGACGGCCGTGAGCGCGTGGTGCGTGTGTTGTTTGCGGGAGATGTGGTGGGTCTCGAAGCTTTAGCGACCAGTCGCTATGACAGCCAAGCGGTGGCCCTGAGTGAGGTGTCTTTGTGTCGCATTCCCTTAGAGGTGATTCACCAACTGGGAGCGAACAGCCCACGCTTGCATCGCAAGCTGATGGAAAAGTGGCAAAGTGCGTTGAAGCAAGCGGACGATTGGCTAGCCGAGTTGAACTTTGGCAGTGCAAGCCAACGCGTGCTGCATTTCATTCACAAGATGCACGAGGTGTCAGAAGACGGCACCGCCACTTTGTTTGGTCGTGATGACATGGGGGCCATGATGGACCTGAAGCTAGAAACCGTCAGCCGCGAGGTGACTGCTTTGGTGCGCGCGGGAGTGATGGCGCCGCTGGACAAGCACGGACGACATTACAAGGTGTTGTTGCCCGAACTCTTGCAAGAAAAGTAACGAGGAGACACGGCATGAAAAAGTTTTTATTCTTGGTTGTATTGGCAGCTGCTGGCTTTGCCAATGCGCAGCAACATGCCTTATTTAAAGATGCTGACCTCAAAGCTGGTGAGAAGCTGATTTCTGAAAGTCAGTGCAACGAATGCCACATCCGTCGTGTGGGAGGTGATGGCAGCGCCATCTATAACCCGAAAGGACGCATTAACTCTGCGGGCGCATTGCGTGGCATGGTGGAGTACTGCAACACCGAATTGAATCTTGGCTTTTTTCCAGAAGATACCAATGCTGTTGCCGCTGTCCTGAACAAACAGCACTACAAATTTCGATGAGTTAATTTGGTTTATGGCGTCAACCCGATAGTCTTTGCATTAGAGATGATTTATATTAGCCGTTGTTGATATATAACTGATGTGGAAGGACTGTCTGTGAAAACACCAGATGGCATTCAATCGGGTCGCATTCAAAAAGCGCCTGAAAATTTTTTAGACCGTGACGGTATTCGCACTGTCATTGCCGAAAGCAAGAGCGGTCGACGCAGTTTCATTCGTAGCGCATTTGCCGCTGCCGCTGCAAGTGCTGCTGCCCCCATGGCATTTGCCCAGGGAAATCCCGTGCCAACAGAGGGCGGTGACCCAAACATCTTGAACCTACCCGAACACGCGACAGGCTTGGGTCAAGGCGTGGCAGCAAACAACGGCTACGGCGTTCCTTCGAAATTTGAGTCCAACGTGCAGCGTCGTCAAAGTCCAGGCTTGACACAAACCACGCAAGCTTCGGTGTCGTTCGCGCCTTTACAGTCTTTGTTTGGCATCGTTACTCCGAGCGGTTTGCACTTTGAGCGTCACCACCAAGGTTGGTGGGACATAGACCCGTCGAAGCACCGCTTCATGATCAACGGCATGGTGAAAGCCCCCAAGGTGTTCACCATGGACGAAATCATGCGTTTGCCTTCCGTGTCACGTTTCCACTTCATTGAGTGCGGTGCAAACACTGCGGTCGAGTGGGGCAATGTGGCTGTGCCCACCGTGCAATACACACACGGCATGGTGTCATGCAGCGAGTTCACCGGTGTGCCGCTCATCACCTTGCTTGAAATCGCAGGCGCTGATTTCAAGAACGCCAAATTCATCTTGGCCGAAGGTGGCGACGGTTCATCCATGACCCGCACCATTCCGATGAGCCTTATCTTGTCTGGCGAAGTGTTGGTGGCCTACGGCCAAAACGGCGAAATGCTTCGCCCAGAAAACGGCTACCCCTTACGCCTGATCGTGCCTGGCATTCAAGGCGTGAGCTGGGTCAAGTACCTGCGCCGCATTGAAGTGGGTGACATGCCCTACGCTGCCAAAGACGAAGCCGTGCACTACATGGACTTGATGCCCGACGGCCAACATCGCCAGTACACCAACATCCAAGAGTGCAAGAGTGTGGTCACCACACCCTCTGGCGGCCAAGTGTTGCTGGACAAAGGCTTCTACAACATCACGGGTCTCGCATGGTCGGGCCGCGGCAAGGTGAAAAAAGTTGACGTGTCTGTGGACGGTGGCCGCAACTGGCGCCAAGCCCGTTTGGAAACGCCGGTGCTCAGCAAAGCGCTGACACGCTTCAACATCGACTGGGTGTGGGATGGCAAGCCCGCCATCATCCAAAGTCGTGCTACGGACGAGACTGGGTTTGTTCAGCCCACCTACAAGCACTTGCGTGCGGCGCGTGGCACCCGTTCGATTTATCACAACAACGCCATCCAATCTTGGTTGGTGCAAGAAAACGGTGAGGTCAAGAATGTCCAAGTTTCGTAAAGTCATCTTGACCACAGCTTTG
>CANGOY010000235.1 GCA_947455585.1 Comamonadaceae bacterium | reverse complement strand
GTGAAGTATTCGCGGCTCCAGTCCACGCTGTCGCCCATGCGGCGCATTTGGTTGGTGATGGTGCTGCCAGATTCTTCTTTCCATTCCCAGACCTTGCTCACAAAGTTCTTGCGGGCTTCAGCTGGGCTGGTGCCCATGTCATGGCGGCTGATGCCTTTGGCTTGCAGCTGGCGCTCCACCACGATTTGCGTGGCAATGCCCGCGTGGTCAGTGCCGGGAATCCAAGCCGTGTTGAAGCCCGACATGCGGTGGTAGCGCGTCAAGCTGTCCATGATGGTCTGGTTAAAAGCGTGGCCCATGTGCAGCGTGCCCGTCACGTTGGGCGGCGGCAGCTGGATGGCAAATGCGGGCGCGTCAGCGGCTGGGGCGCCCGTGCCACGGAAGCCGGCCACGCCGTAGCCGCGTTGTTCCCACTCCGGGCCCCAATGGGCTTCAAGGGCGGCGGGCTCGAACGATTTGGACAGGCGCTCAAGGCCGGGTTGTTCGATAGGGGTAGCGGGCGTGTTGCTCATGGGGTGTGTCTTGACAAAAGAAAAACGGCAGACTGAATGCTGCCGTTGGATGCAATATGCGGCCTTGCATTTTACCTAGAGCAAATCCGCTTCTTTTAGTTCAATGCTATTCAGTGATGGGATGAATTTGAATTAAATTAGAACTAAGAAATTACTTATCAATAAATTTTATGAAAAAACTATTACGTCTTGCGTTGCTTGTTTGCTTGCACGTCACGGTGATGGCTGCAGACAAAACTTTGATTTTTTGTTCAGAGGGCGACCCCGAGTACTTCACCCCAGCCTTCAATGTCACGAGTACATCGTTTGACGTCACAGGCCAAATCTACGATCGGCTCGTGCGTTTCGAGCAAGGTGGGACGCAGCTTCGCCCATCATTGGCTCAGCAATGGCGCGTTTCCAAAGATGGACGGACGTACGTGTTTGCCTTGCGCCGAGGCGTGAAATGGCAAAGCAATGCCAGTTTTCAACCCACGCGTGATGTCAATGCGGATGACGTGTTGTTCACGCTGGGGCGTCAATGGCAAACCGACCATCCCTATCGCAAAGTGACCCGAAGTCAATACCCGTACTTTGAAAGTTTGGGCTTTGCGCAAATGCTTAAACGTGTTCGCAAATTAGATGCCTATACGGTGGAGGTGGTGTTGAACGAGCCCGATGCCACTTTTTTGTCGACCTTGGCCATGCAATGGGCAGGTATCCAATCACAGGAATACGCGCAGGCAATGTTGAAAAATCAGACGCCAGAGATGTTTGATCAACAGCCCATCGGGTCTGGTCCGTTTCAATTTCAAAGCTACACCCGCGGCCAAGAAGTAGTGTTTCAGGCGTTTGACAATTACTGGGAAGGTCGCAGCAAACTAGACCGCTTGGTTTTTAGCATCACACCCAGTGCGTCCGAACGTTGGCGAAAAATCAAAGTGGGCGAATGTCATGTGATGCCTTATCCCAACCCTGCCGACTTGCCTGAAATAAGACGCACCGAAGGCGTGGTCATGCAAGAAAAAACAGGCGTGAACATTGGCTATATGGCCTACAACACGAGCAAAAAACCATTTACAGATGTGCGTGTACGCCGTGCTTTGAACATGGCCATCGATACACGACGAATTTTGCGTCAGGTCTATAAACACACAGCTTTGCCTGCTATCAACCCGATTCCCCCTATTCAATGGGGTTACAACCGCAACGTCCCAGAAGATAGCTATTCACCCGCGCAAGCGATGGCGCTTTTGAAGGAGGCGGGATACCCCAACGGGTTCAATGTCGATTTATGGGCCATGGATGTGCAGCGCCCCTACATGCCAAGCGCCATTGCCGTGGCTAAGTTGATTCAAGAAGACTTGGCCGAAATTGGGGTGCGTGTCACCGTCAAAACCCACAGTTGGGCTGAATATTTTCAGCGCGCTCGCACGGGCGAGCATGACATGGTGTTGTTTGGATGGACTGGCGACAACGGAGACCCTGACAACTTCCTCAACACCTTGCTCAGTTGCGATGCGGTGGATGGCAATAACCTTGCACGTTTTTGTAATGCCAGCTATGACGCCTTGGTGAAGAAAGCGAAGACGTCGCTGGATCAAAGCGAACGAAGCCACTTATATGAACAAGCGCAAGTGATTTTCAAAGACCAAGCGCCTTGGCTGACTATTGCCCATACCAATCAATACAAGGTGCTGCGTGCAGAGGTGAAAGGTTTTCACATCACCGCACTGGGACGGCATTGGTTTTATGGCGTCGATTTGATGTCGCCGCCCTAGGGCGCTTGCACCGCATAATTCAGGCTTCCTCGTGAAGCCTTTTTTGTGCCCGTCTTATGCTGTTCTTGCTCTCGCCCGCCAAAGCCCTCGACTACGACACCCCCGCAGGTGACGTGCCGCACACACAACCTCTGTTTGTGAAGCAGTCTGCCGAGTTGATTGACATCCTCCAAGAGAAAACTCCACAAGACATTGCCAGCTTGATGCATTTGAGCGATGCGCTCTCCAGCCTCAATGTGGCGCGCTACCAAGCGTGGAGCCCGAAGTTCACCGCCAAAAATTCCAAACAAGCGGTGCTGGCTTTCAACGGCGATGTCTATGAAGGCTTAGACGCCAAAACCTTGAAGCCCAAAGATTTGGACTGGGCGCAAGAACATGTCGCCATTCTGAGTGGCCTCTACGGCGTGCTGCGCCCCCTCGATTGGATGCAGCCCTATCGCTTAGAAATGGGCACCGCGCTGGCCAACGACAAGGGTAGCAACCTGTATAAATTTTGGGGCTCGCAGATTGCCCAGTATTTGAACGAACGTTTGAGTGGTGAAGGCGAGTCCATCATCGTGAACCTCGCCTCGCAAGAGTATTTCAAGTCGGTCGACCGCAAGGCGCTCAAAGCGCGTGTGGTTGAGTGCGTGTTTGAAGACTACAAAGGCGGCAAATACAAAATCATCAGCTTCAACGCCAAACGGGCGCGCGGCTTGATGACCCGGTACGCAGTGACCCACCAAGTCAAAACACCCAAAGGCTTGGAAGGTTTCAACCTAGAGGGCTATGCGTTTGACCCCGCCGTCTCCGAGCCGGAACGCAAAGTGTTTCGCCGCAAATTGGACTGATGAACTTTATGAACACGCCTGAACAATCGCAG
>CANGOY010000234.1 GCA_947455585.1 Comamonadaceae bacterium | reverse complement strand
GGCCAGTTGCACCACGGCCTCTTCTTGAATTTGGGGGCGGCCCATGACCCACTCAGCCAAACGTGCGTATTTGGACAAGCCAATGACGTTGGTGCGTTCGTTGGGCAACACGCCAATCCAAATCTTGCCAATCACCGGGCAAAAGTGGTGGCTGCGGGCGCTGCGCACGGTGATGGGGCCGACGATCATCAGCTCGTTCAAGTGCTCTGCGTTGGGGAACTCGGTAATAGCCGGTGCTTTGACGTAGCGGCCTTTGAAGACCTCTTGCAAATACATCTTGGCCACACGGCGGGCGGTATCGCCCGTATTGTGGTCGTGCTCGGTGTCAATCACCATGCTGTCGAGCACGCCTTGCATTTTGATTTCGACTTCGTCGAGCAAGGCTTCGAGTTCGCCGGGCTGAATGAAGTCAGCAATGTTGTCATTGCTGTGGAAGCGTTTGCGCGCGGCGGCAATGCGCTCGCGGATCTTCACAGAAACCGGCGTGCCTTCGAAGTTGTCTTTTGCAGTCATGGGGATGATGGTATCAGCGAAGCAAAAACCCTATTAGCGCGGAGTTCAGTAGCGTTTACCCGTCAAGAACACGCCAAAGCGCAGTACCGCTGAAGCAAAAGCATCTACGAAGCGCTCGCGCCAGCCGCGGCTGAGGTAGGCCTGTGGGTCGACGCGGTCAGAGTTGCGTTCCATGGCATCCAACAAACTCGCCTGCAAAGACTGCGCCATCGGCGGGTTGTGCGCCACCACATTGGCCTCACGCGCCAGCAGCAGACTGAAGGGATCGAGGTTAGACGACCCCACCGTCAGCCACTTGCCATCGACCACCGCCACTTTGGCATGCAGATAGCTGGCGTGGTATTCGTAAATTTCCACGCCCGCCGCCATTAACTGGCCATACAACTGACGCGTGGCGCGGTAAGGCACAAAGTATTCGTACTGGCCTTGCAGCAGCAACCGCACACGCACGCCACGACGCGCTGCCATGACCAGCGCACGGCGCAAGCGCAGGCCTGGAAAGAAATAAGCATTCGCCACGATGATGTCGTGTCGCGCCGCACCAATGGCCTTGCGGTACGTGCGCTCAATGTGCGCACGGTGACGCACGTTGTCGCGCAGCACCAGCTGTGTTTCGCCGCGTGCGGGCAAGTGCAGGCTTTGCTGGGTGGCACGCAGCGCGTATAGCGCGCTACCCAAGTCTTGGCTGCGCAACTCGCGCACGGCTTCGATGCGCGACCACAGCTGTGCCATGGTGGCGCGCACCGCAGACACCAGCGGGCCTTGCAGGCTGATGGCGTAGTCGAGCCTGGGCGCTTTCAACAAGCCCTGCACATGCGGGTCTAAATAGTCGTCCAAAATGTTGATGCCGCCACAAAACGCCACCGTGTCGTCGACCACGCACAGCTTGCGGTGCAAACGCCGCCAGCGGCTGGGCAGCCAAAAGCCAAGGCCTACAGCAGGCGCAAACACACGCACTTGCACACCGGCCTGCGCAAACTGCGTGGCCCATTCAGCAGGCAACTCCCCAGTACCCACGCCGTCCACCACCACACGGACCTGCACGCCACGCGATGCGGCACGCATCAGCGCTTGCGCCACGTCGGCGCCAGCACCTGCGAAGCTAAAAATATAGGTTTCTAAACGCACCTCGTGCTGCGCAGCATCCATGGCCTCCACCATGGCCGCAAACAAATCCACACCGCCTGTGAGCAAGCGCATGTCGTGTGAATCTGAATGCGTGTGTTTCATGGCGCGTCCCACGCAAACTCCACCAACAAGGGTGAGTGGTCAGACATGCGGCCCCAAATCAGCCCGCGCGGCACATGCGTAGCCACACGGTGCACACCACGCGCGTACACGTGGTCCAGCTGCACCAGCGGCAAACGCGATGGGTAGGTGGGGTATTGCTTACCCGTGTTGGTGTGCAGCCCCACAGTGGCCATCATGCGCGACACAGCGCTGCCCCAATCGTTGAAGTCCCCCGCCACCAGCAGCGGCGCAGTGGCAGGCACTTCGCGCTCAATGAAGTCATGCAACTGTTGCGTTTGGCGCAAGCGGCTGCCGGGCAACAGCCCCAAGTGAATGACGATGACATGCACCTCGCGCTCTTGCAATTGCAGCGTCACATGCAATAAACCGCGTTGCTCTAAACGGTGGTCAGACATGTCTTCGTGGCCATGCTCTAGCACGGGCCAGCGGCTGAGCAAGGCATTTCCATGCTCGCCGTGCTTGGTGATGGCGTTGGTGCGGTACACCGGCGTGTAGCCTTCGGGCGCTAAAAAGTCGGCTTGGCCCTGCTCAGGCCAATGCTTGAAGCGGCGGGCTTGCTGGCGGTTGAACGCACGCACTTCTTGCAGACAGATGATGTCGGCATCAAACTGCTCTACCGCGTGGCCGAGGTTGTGTATCTCTAAACGACGCGCGGGCCCCAAGCCCTGCACGCCTTTGTGAATGTTGTAGGTGGCGACTTTGAATGTTTTCATGTTCTGCACTTAAGTGTGCCTCAGCACGGGTGCCTCTTCAAAAGTCTGCTAAAAACAGACATGCATGAAAAAATACTGCTTTCAATTTTGGCAACCTTAGCCGCAGGGTCAAGTTGGGCGCAAGCGTCGGAGCCTGCCAACACACGCATCCAGTGGGGAGTGAGCGGCGGCATCAACCAATACAAAGAGCCTGATTTCATGCAACTCAAAGGCCCTGAAGTGGGCTTGCATGCACGCGTGACACGCTGGGCCAATATGCCCAACACACGGCTTGAAGGCGACATCTTGCTGGGCAAGCAAAAGTACAGCAGCGAAAAATCGGGCAGCATGAGCGGCGTGACCAACCTCGAAACACGTTGGCGCGCCCTGTGGCCAATGCTGAAAGACACACCCAGAGAAGAAGGATTTTCTGCCGGCGTGGCGTTGCACACCCTGTGGAACGACTTGCGTGGCAACACGACGTTTCAAGGCACCACCTACGGCGGCTACCAGCGCAGCGCCGCCCAGCTGTGGCTGCCCGTGCGTTGGTCCAGCGGCGAGGTGTGGGAGTTAGATTCAGGCTTGTTGCTTTATGGTCGCCACACCTCCAAACTGTCTGAAGTGAATCGCAGCTACAGCGACATCGTGAACACACAGCGTCGTGGCCAATACGCGCAAGTCGCCATGAATGTGGT
>CANGOY010000233.1 GCA_947455585.1 Comamonadaceae bacterium | reverse complement strand
GAGCCGCTTTTGTACGGGGCGTGAATCATGTCGATACCGGCCGAGTGTTCAAACAAAGCGCCGCTCAAATGGTGTGAGCCCCCAATGCCACCCGACCCGTAGCTGAGTTTGCCGGGGGAGGCTTTGGCAGCAGCCACGAGGTCTTTGACGGTTTTGTAGGGTGAGTCATTGCGCACCATCAAGATGAGCGGGCCGCGCTCAATCAAACAAATGGGTGTGAGGTCATTCAAAGGGTCGAAGTTGAGCTTTTTGAACAAGGCTTGGTTGACTGCCAAGGGGGCGAAGTTGCCCATCCCTAGCGTGTAGCCATCGGCTTTGCCGCGTGCAATGGCTTCGGTGCCGATGTTGCCGCCCGCACCTGCCTTGTTGTCGATGATGATGGGTTGGCCCAGAATCGTGCCCATGGCCTTGGCCACTTGGCGTGAGCGACTGTCAGCGTTGCCACCCGCAGCGTAGGGGCAAATCCACATGATGGTTTTGCTGGGGTTGGGGTATTTGTCTTGGGCTTGTGCGAACAGGGGCAGCAAGCTGGTGCTGGCGGCGGCTTGAATGAGGGTGCGGCGTTTCATGGCGAAAGTCTCCTTGTCTTTAGATGTCATAAATCATAGGCGCGTCCTAGGGTTTTTGGAGAGATTCAGACATAGCACAATCACGTATATGAATCGAACTATGTTGATTGCGGGTGGCGGCATTGCAGGCATGGCTGCTGGCTTTGCGGTTGCGCGCGCAGGTTGGCAAGCTACGGTGTTTGAACGAGCGCTTGAGTTTTCAGAAGTCGGCGCTGGTGTGCAGCTAGGCCCCAACGTGACCCGCATATTGCAAGCTTGGGGTTTGGGTGATGCACTCAAACAAGTGGCGGCATTTCCTGCTGGCTTGCATGCGCGCAGCATGTCAACGGGAGAGGTGTTGGCCACGCTGCCCGTGAAAGACGCTTCGAGAACTTATGGTGCGCCTTACGTCACCCTCCATCGTGCAGATTTGCATGGCCTGCTGTTGCAGGCGGCCGTGCATGAAGGTGTGCAAGTGCACAGCGATGCGGTGGTGCAAAAGGTGAGCCAATCCGCAGATGACGCTGTGTTTGATGTGATGCAGCATGCACAGTTGCAGCAGCACATCGCCCCCTTAGCCGTGGCTGCTGACGGCGTCTGGAGCCCGCTGCGTCAACAGCTTTTAGGCGACGGCTTGCCAAGCTTTACGGGCCACATTGCCTACCGCGCCTTGGTGGCGCAAGCCGACTTGCCCCCGCATTTGCGTAGCCAAGATGTGTCGGTGTGGATGGGCTCGCAAACGCATGTGGTCAGCTACCCCGTTCGCGGAGGTGAGTACCTGAACGTGGTGTGTTTGGCCGAAGGCCGTTTGCTAGACGACGATGCCAATAGCTTGCAAGCCTTGCAAACATGGAATGCAAAGAAGTCAGAAGCGCAAACTTTGGCCGAGTTGCACCACGCGTTGCGTGGCGCGTGTGTCCCGTTGACCGATTTGATGTCTGCCTGCAGCGACTGGCGTTTGTGGCCCTTGTGCGGCAGTCCGGCAATGCAAGACGCACGCGAGCATGCGCAAGGCCGTGTGGCTTTGGTGGGCGATGCGGCGCACCCCATGCTGCCGTATTTGGCCCAAGGTGCGGGCATGGCGATGGAAGATGCTTATGAGTTGGCTGCGCAGTTGTTGGGTGCTACACCCGCGAATGCGCCTGAACGATTGCAGCAGTTTGCCCACGTCCGTTGGCAGCGCAATGCGCGGGTGCAGGCCAGGGCTGTTCGCAATGGGCAAATCTTTCATGCCACAGGGGCGATGCGCATGGGGCGTGACATGGGCTTGCGCCTGATGGGCGCGCGTTTGATGGATGTGCCGTGGTTGTACGGCTATCGCTAAGGCGAAAGCCGTATCCGAATAGATTTAGCTGAGTGCAGCCAGCCCGTGTCGAATGCGCGCACGTTGGCACGCATCGCTGCCTTCTTCAAACTCTCGGCAAGGAGAGGGGCGCCATTCGTAAATGCCGCAGGTGGCTTTCTCGCCCACTTTGCCACTCAGTGCGCCGCAGCGTGGTGGAGAATAATCGGTGCCACGCATGCGGCATAGGGTGGCTGTGAGTTCTTGGCCCAAGCCTGTGGGCACCGAGCCGCCGTGCGTGTCCATTTCTTCCACGCTGAAGTCCACCCGAAAACTGGCGCAGCAAGCGCCGCAGCTGGTGCAAGCCGACATGCTTATTGACGGCCGAGCAGCAGGTACTCCATGAGTGCTTTTTGCACATGCATGCGGTTTTCGGCTTCGTCCCACACCACGCTTTGTGGGCCGTCAATCACGTCGGCTGACACTTCTTCGCCACGGTGGGCAGGCAGGCAGTGCATGAAGAGGGCGTTGGGTTTGGCCACCGCCATCATTTCGCTGTCCACACACCAATCGGCGAAGGCTTTTTTGCGTGCTTCGTTTTCTGCCTCAAAACCCATGCTGGTCCACACGTCGGTGGTGACGAGGTCTGCGCCTTCGCAGGCTTGCATGGGGTTGTCGAAGACCTTGTAGCAGTTGCTGTTGCTCAAGCCCGCAATGGCGGGGTTCACCTCGTAGCCGCTGGGCGTGCTGACGTGCACCGTGAAGCCCAACATGTCGGCTGCTTGCAGCCAGGTGTTGGCCATGTTGTTGCCGTCGCCCACCCACGCCACCACTTTGCCTTTGAGGCATTCAAGCGGGTGCACGGTCAAGCCGCGGTGCTCGATGAAGGTGAACAAGTCGGCCATGATTTGGCAGGGGTGAAACTCGTTGGTCAAACCGTTGATGACCGGCACGCGTGAGTTGGCCGCAAAGCTGTTAATTTTGTCTTGGCCGTAGGTGCGAATCATCACCAAGTCGGTCATGCGGCTTATGACTTTGGCACTGTCTTCAATCGGTTCAGAGCGGCCCAGTTGGCTGTCGCCCGTGGTCAAGTGAACCACCGAGCCGCCCAGCTGATACATGCCTGCTTCAAAGCTCACGCGCGTGCGCGTAGAGGCTTTTTCAAAAATCATAGCCAGCGTTCGGTCAGCCAATGTGTGGTGCTTTTCGTAGGCTTTGAATTTCTTCTTGATCAGCGCTGCGCGTTGGAACACGTAGGCGTATTCGTCCGCCGACAAATCGGTGAACTGCAGGTAATGTTTCAGCGCGTGGGTCATGGGGCTTCTGCCAAGAATGTTTTGAT
>CANGOY010000232.1 GCA_947455585.1 Comamonadaceae bacterium | reverse complement strand
GTAGCTGGTTTCGCACACGTCGTCTTTGTCGCTCTCGAAGAACAACACTTGGGCACAGCCCTCGCCTGCGTAAATCTTGGCGGGCAATGGTGTGGTGTTGGAAAACTCGAGGGTCACATAGCCTTCCCACTCGGGCTCGAACGGCGTGACGTTGACGATGATGCCGCAGCGCGCATAAGTGCTCTTGCCCAAACACACAGTCAGCACGTTGCGAGGAATGCGGAAGTACTCCATCGTGCGGGCCAGCGCAAAGCTGTTGGGCGGGATGATGCACACGTCCGACTCGATGTCCACAAAGCTTTTTGGGTCGAAGTTCTTCGGGTCCACCACGGTGCTGTAGATGTTGGTGAACACCTTGAACTCGGGGGCACAACGGATGTCATAGCCGTAGCTGCTGGTGCCGTAGCTGACGATTTTTTCGCCGGCGGCGTTTTGGCGGATTTGGCCTGGCTCGAAGGGTTCAATCATGCCGTGCTCTTGGGCCATGCGGCGGATCCATTTGTCGCTCTTGATGCTCATCGTTCAACCTTTGAATAGGATTTGTATTTTAGACACGTGTCACCTCGCGGACTGTGTGCCGTATCTATGCCCTGAACTATCGCATACGATGATTTTTAGTCCTTCCAGGAGACACGATGAAACGCCGCACCCTCTTACAAGCCACGCCTTTGCTCTTCGGTTTATCTGAAGCCGTGCAAGCGCAAGCGCCCTTCCCCAACAAGCCCATTCGCTACATCGTGCCTGTGGCGGCGGGTGGCGGCTCTGACATGATTGGCCGCACCTTTTGCGAACGCTTTGGCAAAGTGCTGAACCAAACCGTGGTGGTGGACAACCAAAGCGGTGGCGGCGGCGTGATTGCAGCACAAGTCACGTCACGTGCGGCCCCTGATGGCTACACCCTCATGCAAGGCTACGTGGCCACGCACGCCACATCACCCGCCACACGCAAGCTGTCGTACGACCCCATCAAAGACTTCACCCCCATCGGCATGATTGGCAGCACGCCCAATGTGCTGGTGGTCAACGCGGCGCTGCCCGTGACGGATGTGAAATCGTTCATCGAATACACCAAGAAGAACATGGGCAAAGTGGCCTATGGCTCTGCGGGTGCAGGCTCGCTCACGCACATGACCGCCGAGTTGTTCAAGGCGCAAACGGGCGTGTTCATGGTGCACATTCCCTACCGCGGCATTGCGCCTGCCACCACCGATGTCATCGCAGGACAAACCCAGTGCATGTTCCCAGGCCTTGCAGCTGCCTTGCCACACATCCGCAACGGACGCTTGCGCGCCTTGGCCGTGACGGGCAGCCAACGCCACCCGGCCCTCAAAGACATCCCCACCATGGATGAAGCGGGCCTCAAAGGCTTTGACGCCCAGCAGTGGTACGGCGTGGTGGGCCCCGCTGGCATGCCCGCGCCCTTGGTGGCACAGCTCAACAACGCCATGACCCAAGTGCTGGCCATGCCAGACTTGCGCGAGAAGCTGAGTGCAGAAGCGGTTGAACTGACCCCCATGACACCGGCACAATTCGGCGAGTACATGAAAAAAGATTTGGCGCGCTGGACTACCCTGGCACGCGAACGCAACATCAACTTAGACAACTGATTTTTTAAAGTAACCACGGACCTCACATGACAGTCAACACCGCCGTCTCGGCAGACCACCACGCCCCCGCCATCACCGCACAACTGGCCCACTTTGTGTCGCAACACCCCACCCAAGGCTGGAGCGATGCGGTGGAACACGAAGCACACCGCACCTTTTTGAACTGGTTGGGTTGCGCCATTGGCGCGGCCAACCACGAAGCGGTCGACGCTGCTTTGGCCGCTGTGCAAATGCTGGCCCCCGCACCCCAAGCCACACTCGCTGGCCGCAAAGAGCGCGTGGACATGGCCAACGCCGCCCTCATCAACGGCATCTCGTCACACACGTTTGACTACGACGACACCCACCTCAAAACCATCATCCACCCCGCAGGCCCTGTGGCTTCTGCAGTGATGGCTTTGGCCGAACAGCAAAACTGCTCGGGCCGCCAAGTGATTGACGCCATCGTGTTGGGCATTGACGTGGCTTGCCGCATGGGCAATTTGGTTTACCCCGAACACTATGACCGCGGCTGGCACATCACCGGCTCGACCGGCACGCTGGGTGCAGCTGCAGCATGCGCACGTTTGCTGGGCTTGAACGAACAGCAAACCACCATGGCCTTGGGCATTGCAGCATCGCAACCGATTGGCTTGCGCGAACAGTTTGGCACCATGACCAAGCCTTTCCACCCCGGTGCAGCAGCACGCGCCGGCATGATGGCTGCACTGATGGCACAGCACGGCTTTACCTCTAGCGCACGCTCGCTCGAAGCACCGCGCGGCTGGGCCCAAGTGGTGTCTACCAAGTTCGACTGGCGCGAAGCGCAAGACGAATTGGGCCAACGCTTCGAAATCAGCTTCAACGCCTACAAGCCCTTTGCTTGTGGCATCGTGATTCACCCCAGCATCGACGCTTGCGCCCAACTGCGCGAACAAGGTGTAAAGCCCGAAGACGTGACACGCATTGACTTGCGCGTGCACCCACTGGTGTTGGAATTGACAGGCAAGAAAACACCACAAGACGGTTTGCAAGGCAAATTCAGCGTGTACCACGGCTGTGCCGTGGGCTTGATTTTTGGCCGCGCAGGCGAAGAAGAGTTCTCTGACCACATCGTGCGCCGCGATGACGTGGTGGCTTTGCGTGACAAAGTCAACGCGGTGGTGGACGCATCGGTGCGCGAAGAAAGCGTGTACGTGACGGCCCACCTGAAAGACGGCCGCACTGTGGACGTGCATGTGGAGCACGCCATTGGCTCACTGCAACGCCCCATGACCGACGCCATGTTGGAGCGTAAGTTCCACGATTTGGCTGACCCTATCTTGGGTGCTGAGCGCAGCAACCAAATCATCAAGGCTTGCTGGAACTTGAGCAAGGCAGCTAACTTGAAAGACTTGCTGGCATTGCTCAAGCCTTAATTGAGCTTGCGCTGAAATACGGCGAACCTTATGCAAAACGCCCCTCACGGGGCGTTTTGCTTTTGCGGCTTCCGTGTTGAATCAATCTTGTTCAGAGAACTTCTGAAAAGTTTGCTTCAACGCATGCAGCCATTGGTTCTTTTGCTGCTCGGTGGCAAAGCTGGCTTCAAAACTGTTGCTGGCTAGTGCGTAGGCT
>CANGOY010000231.1 GCA_947455585.1 Comamonadaceae bacterium | reverse complement strand
GTTGGCAAAGCGGGCTTTGTATTCGGCTTCTTTGGCGGCCAGTTTTTCAGGATCGCCTTTGTCTTCGCGGAAGATGATTTCCACCGCACCCTTGGCACCCATCACCGCGATTTCGGCGTTGGGCCAAGCAAAGTTCACGTCGCCGCGCAAGTGCTTCGAGGCCATCACGTCATACGCACCGCCGTAGGCTTTGCGTGTGATGACGGTGATTTTTGGCACTGTGCACTCAGCGTACGCGTACAGCAATTTAGCGCCATGCTTGATGATGCCGCCGTACTCTTGCGAGGTTCCTGGCATGAAGCCGGGCACGTCCACAAACGTGACGACAGGAATGTTGAACGCATCGCAGAAGCGCACAAAACGTGCGGCTTTGATCGAGCTCTTGATGTCCAAGCAACCGGCAAGCACCAAAGGTTGGTTGGCCACGATGCCGACGGTTTGGCCTTCCATGCGGGCGAAACCAATCAAGATGTTTTTAGCGTAGTCAGGCTGCAGCTCAAAGAAATCGCCGTCATCCACTGTTTTGAGGATGAGCTCTTTCATGTCGTAGGCTTTGTTGGGGTTCTCAGGCACCAACGTGTCCAAGCTCATGTCCATGCGGCTCGATGGATCGCCGCTAGCACGCACAGGTGCTTTTTCGCGGTTGTTCAAAGGCAGGTAGTTGTAGAGGCGACGCAGCATCAACAGCGCTTCCACATCGTTCTCAAACGCCATGTCAGCCACGCCGCTCTTGGTGGTGTGGGTCACAGCGCCGCCCAATTCTTCGGCGGTCACTTCTTCGTGGGTCACGGTTTTCACCACATCAGGGCCCGTCACAAACATGTACGACGTGTCTTTGACCATGAAGATGAAATCGGTCAACGCAGGTGAATACACAGCGCCACCTGCAGATGGGCCCATGATCATGCTGATCTGTGGCACCACACCGCTGGCCATGACATTGCGTTGGAACACGTCGGCGTAACCACCCAATGCGGCGACACCCTCTTGAATACGAGCACCGCCCGAATCATTCAAACCAATGACAGGTGCGCCGACCTTCATGGCTTGGTCCATGATCTTGCAGATTTTTTCAGCATGCGTTTCAGACAAAGAACCACCCAACACGGTGAAATCTTGGCTGAACACAAACACCAAACGGCCGTTAATCATGCCGTAGCCAGTGACTACACCATCACCAGGAATTTTTTCGCCGTCCATGCCGAAGTCGGTGCAACGGTGTTCAACGAACATGTCCCACTCTTCGAAGGTGCCTTCGTCCAGCAACACTTCGATGCGCTCGCGTGCTGTGAGTTTGCCTTTGGCGTGCTGTGCGTCAATGCGCTTTTGGCCGCCACCTAAGCGGGCCGCAGCGCGCTTTTGTTCCAGTTGTTCGATGATGTCTTGCATGGTTGCTCTTTCTTTACTCCAGGAAGATTTTCAAATTAACCCTGTGCTTGGTAAGCACTGAGCAGTTGACGGGAAGCAGTCGAAGCGGCTAACTGGCCCGCCGCGACTTGTTGACTGAGTTGGGGCAACAGCGTTTGCACACGCGGCTGCGCCCTAAAATTTTGTTTCAAGCCTACATCGATGCGTTCCCACATCCACGACAGGGCTTGGTTTTGGCGGCGCTCAGCAAAGCGGCCGTTTTGTTTTTGAATGGTTTGAAACTCGCCGACAGCAGCCCAAAACGCATCCACACCTTGGCCCAGCAACGCGCTGAGTTGCACCACCTTGGGGTGCCACACCTCGATGTTGCGGTGCGCGTGGCCCGAGCCACCGTGCATGCCCAGCAGTTGCAAGGCGCTGGTGATTTGCAGTTCGGCGCGCGTGGCCGCAATGGCGTCGATGTCGGCTTTGTTGATGACCACCAAATCGGCAATCTCCATCACGCCTTTTTTGATAGCTTGCAAGTCGTCGCCCGCATTGGGCAACTGCAGCAGCACAAACATGTCGGTCATGTTGGCCACCGCCGTTTCGCTTTGGCCCACGCCCACGGTTTCGACAATCACCACGTCGTAGCCTGCAGCTTCGCAGACCAGCATCGACTCACGCGTTTTTTCAGCCACACCACCCAAGGTGCCACTCGATGGGCTGGGGCGAATGTAGGCTTGGTCGTGCACGCTCAAGAACTCCATGCGGGTTTTGTCACCCAAGATGGAGCCGCCAGACACTGTCGAAGAAGGGTCAATGGTCAACACCGCCACACGGTGGCCTTGACCAATCAAATACAAACCCAACGCTTCGATGAAGGTGGACTTACCCACGCCCGGCACACCACTGATGCCTAAACGAAACGAGTTGCCGGTATGCGGGAGCATGGCGGTGAGTAACTCATCCGCAGAAGCGCGATGGTCCGTGCGCGTGGACTCCAGCAAGGTGATTGCTTTGGCCATCGCACGGCGTTGCATGGGCGGGTTGCCCTGCAACAATCCATCGAGCAACTGTGCAGGCGTCACCCAAGCGCCTTTTTGATTTGCTCCAACACGTCTTTGGCGCTGGCTGGAATGGGGGTGCCTGGGCCATAAATGCCCTTCACACCTGCTTCGTACAACATGTCGTAGTCTTGACGTGGAATCACGCCGCCAACGAACACGATGATGTCGTCTGCGCCTTGCTTCTTCAGCTCGGCAATGATGGCGGGAACCAAGGTTTTGTGGCCAGCAGCGAGGGTAGAAACACCCACCGCGTGCACGTCGTTTTCAATCGCTTGGCGAGCGCACTCTTCAGGCGTTTGGAACAAGGGGCCCATGTCTACGTCGTAGCCGAGGTCGGCAAACGCGGTGGCGACTACTTTGGCGCCACGGTCGTGGCCGTCTTGACCCAACTTAGAAATCATCACGCGAGGACGACGGCCATGGTATTCGGCAAAGGCGGCAATGTCGGCCTTGAGGGCGTTCCAATATTCCATGGTGTCTCCCACGTTTTCGCCGTCGTCATACGCAGCGGCGTAAACACCAGTCACTTTTTGTGTGTCGGCGCGGTGGCGGCCGAATACTTTCTCTAAGGCATCGCTTACCTCGCCCACGGTGGCACGCAGGCGAATGGCCTTGATGGACAAATCCAGCAAGTTGCCTTCGCCAGACTCAGCAGAAGCAGTGAGCGCGTCCAACGCTGCTTGCACTTTGGCTGTGTCGCGCGTGGCTTTGATGTGCTTCAAGCGCTCAATCTGACCATCGCGCACACGCACGTTGTCGATGGACAAGGTTTCGATTGGGTCTTCTT
>CANGOY010000230.1 GCA_947455585.1 Comamonadaceae bacterium | reverse complement strand
ATCGCGGTCTTGGCCATTGGCTGTGGCGCGTTCGATGTGCGCCCAACCGCGTGTAAGTCCATCAAGTGCGATGCCGTCTGCTGGCGGGTTGAACGGCGCCGCCATGAAGGTTTCCATGCAGTGTGCAATGGCGTCCATGCCGGTGGCCGCAGTAAGGGCCGGGGGCAAACCGAGGGTGAGTTCGGGGTCAAGCAAGGCTGCCTTGGGGACCAAGTGCCATGAATGAAAACCCAGCTTACGCCCATCGTCCACGATGACGATGGCTCCACGCGCCACCTCGCTGCCAGTGCCTGCGGTGGTGGGCACGGCAATGATGGGAGACACCGCCGGCGTGATTTTGAGCGAGCCGCCTTCGATGGTGGCGTAGGTTTTGAGCGGGCCTTCGTGCGTGGCAGCAATGGCCACGCCTTTGGCGCAGTCGATGGATGAGCCACCGCCCACG
This sequence comes from Comamonadaceae bacterium, assembly GCA_947455585.1. Taxonomy (GTDB): domain Bacteria; phylum Pseudomonadota; class Gammaproteobacteria; order Burkholderiales; family Burkholderiaceae_C; genus Limnohabitans. Next base: position 2,804 of record CANGOY010000230.1, on the reverse strand, counting down.
GCAATCAGGCCATCGCACTGATGCGCGTGATACACCGCCACAGCGGCGCGCACTGCAGCCTCGGTGGGATTGGAAGGGGTTTGGTCAAACACCGCCACCTCTATGCCATTCAAAGCATCCAGCGCCTTTTGCAAAATGCCCACGGCTTTGACACCTTGGTCAGTCACGATGAGCGGGCGTTTGATGTTGGCCTTTTCACACTCGGCCCCAAGGGTCGCGAGCACGCCAAAGTCAATCTGGATGTGGGTGAGGTAAAGAATTTGAGCCATGGCACACTATAAAAGCCACATTCAAAAAAGCAAACCACGATGAGTCACCCACGTAACCCGCAAAGCCTGTTGACCCCCGCCATGCGCGATGTGCTGCACGCCATTGCCAAATCAGGCCGGCCGCCCATGGCGCTGTTGACACCCGAGCAAGCCAAACAAGCCTACGCCTTGGGCGCGGGCGTGCTGGAAGTGAACGCGCAAAAAATGGCGCGTGACGACACGCTGCACATTCCCACCCGCGACGGTGCCATGCTGCGCGCCAAGCTGTGGGCCGAACACGCCAAACCCAAATTGCCCGTGCTGCTGTACTTTCATGGCGGTGGCTTTACCGTGGGCAGCCCCGAAACCCACGAAGCACTTTGCAAACACTTGGCTCATTTGGCGCACTGTGCAGTTGTGTCGTTGGACTATCGGCTTGCACCCGAACACACATTCCCGACTGCACACAACGATGCGTTCGATGCGCTGCAATGGCTAGCCGCCAATGCAAGCAGCCTAGGCCTTGACGCCACACGTATCGCCATTGGTGGCGACAGCGCGGGCGGCACGTTGACGGCGGCTACTGCTATAGCAGCGCGTGATGCGGGCATTGAACTGAAGTTGCAACTCATGTTCTATCCAGGCTGCTCACCCGAGCACATGCCCTCCGCACACACGTTTGAGAAAGGCTTTTTGCTCGAAAAAGCCAGCATCGAATACTTCTACGGCCACTACATGCCCAATGCCACAGACCGCCACGACCCAAGGTTTTCGCCCTTGTTGGCCGATGTGTCAGGCGTGGCGCCTGCATGGCTGGGCTTGGCTGAGTGCGACCCATTGGTAGACGAGGGCGTGGCCTATGCCGACCACTTGCGCTTGAGCGGTGTCACGGTGGACCTAGAAATTTACAAGGGTGTGGTGCACAGCTTCATCCAAATGGGTCGTGTCATTCCCGAAGCGCTCACCGCTCACATGGATGCCGCACGCGCTTTGAGACACGCGTTTGGTGGATGACGTGCAACTGATGCGCCATGAACCATGCAAAAATAAGTTGATGAAAAATATTTACCGCCTCATCCCAGCCAGCCTTGCCATCCTTGCAATCGCCATGGCTTTTAGTACCCAAGCCAACGCGAGTGACTTGGCCAACCTCAATAGCCTGAGTCAAACCGAGTTCTTGGCATTGAGCAAAGATTTAGCAGCCGTGACAAGCACCAAAGCCATTGAGCCTGCGGCGCCTTTGGGTATCTCGGGGTTTGACGTCAGTGCCTCAACTTCCATGACAAGAATTCAAGACGGCGCGACTTGGGCGAAGGCCTCAGGAGACAGCGCGACCCACTTGATACAAACCAAGTTGTCCATCAGCAAAGGCTTGTCCGGTGGTTGGGATGTGGGTGGCTTTGTGTCTAAAGTGCCGTCGACCAATGTGTCGGTCGCCGGTCTTCATGTGAAATACGCTTTGCTAGAAGGCAACGCCATCACGCCAGCCATTGCTGTGCGCGCTAGCCACAGCCGTATGGGCGGCGTGTCGGGCATGGAACTGAACAACACAGGCTTGGATGTACTGATTTCTAAAGGCTTTGTGGGCTTTACGCCTTACTTAGGCGTGGGCACGGTTTACTCGAATGCCCAAGCAACAGGCAAGAGCGACGAAAGCTTCACACAAGGCAAGTCTTTTGTCGGTGTGAGCTGGAATGTGCTGCTGGTGAATTTGTCCGCCGAGTACGACCGCACAGGCAAAAACTCAACGGTGGGCTTGAAGGCCGGCGTTCGCTTCTAAATATCGTCACGCAACGCATAAGGCAGTGGCAGCAAGCTCATCACAGGGCCATCTGGAGTACCTAAATGCAAGCTGCTGTTTTCAGTGGCACTGAGTTGCAGCTCAAGCACCGCCACATGGCCAGCACCGTCGCTGGCGGCCTGAGCCACTAAGCCGCAGGGCTGTGTGGCATCTAAGCTGGAAAACACTTCTTGACCAGCAGTCATTGCCACTGTGCTTTGCGCAATGAACGCACGACGCTTCAAAGTGCCACGGAACTGGCTGCGAGCCACAATCTCTTGGCCGGGGTAACAGCCTTTTTTGAAATTCACGCCGTCCACTGATTCGTAGTTGAGCATTTGCGGCACAAAGGCTTCGAAGGTGGCCAGCTCGACCCACGCAATACCGCTCATCACTTCGCCCACTTGCCACAGCTCGGGGCTGAGCGTCACACCGTCAGGTGCAGTGGCATCTTTCGGTGCAATCCACAAGGCGCGGGCTTCACCGAGGGCAGGGTAGAGCGTCAACACATCGGCGGCATCCACTGCGTGGCGTTGCCACGGCTCAGCCGTCAGCGAGACGGCAGAGGCTGCGCCGCTCAAGGCATGAGCGACGGCAACACCGGCCAGGCCCATTAACTGAAACTCATCCGTGGCATCGCTCAACTTGGCTTTGGCGCGCATCACAAACATGGACAGGCGTTTGACGGTTTGGGCTATCAGGTCTTTGCGGCAAATCAGCAGCACTTCTTCGGCAGAACGTTTGTAAACCACAAAGCTCGCTTGCATGCGGCCCTT
>CANGOY010000229.1 GCA_947455585.1 Comamonadaceae bacterium | reverse complement strand
CACTATCAAAAACGCCAAGGGCATCGTCAGCAATTCACTGAATTGCAGATTGCTTCCATCAACGGCTAAGGAGCATTTGACATGGCACAGAAAAAAGGCGGCGGCTCTACGCGAAACGGGCGCGATTCCAAGCCCAAAATGCTCGGTGTGAAAGCTTTCGGCGGTGAGTTGATCTCCGCTGGCGCCATCATCGTGCGTCAACGTGGCACCAAGTTCCACCCCGGCGTCAACGTCGGCTTGGGCAAAGACCACACTTTGTTCGCATTGGTTGACGGCCACGTCTCGTTCGGCGTTAAAGGCGCTTTGAACAAGCACATGGTCAACATCACACCGGTTTGATTTTTTCAAACTGATTTGTGACAAAGCCCCGACTTGTCGGGGCTTTACTTTTTACACTAGACCCATGAAATTCGTAGACGAAGCCTATATCGACATCGCCGCTGGTGATGGGGGGAACGGCTGCGTCTCCTTCCGTCATGAGAAGTACAAAGAGTTCGGTGGCCCCAACGGTGGCGACGGTGGGCGCGGCGGCCATGTGTTCGCCGTTGCTGACCCCAACCTCAACACCTTGGTTGACTTCCGTTACTCACGCCGCCACGAGGCCAAACGCGGCCAACACGGCATGGGCTCCGACATGTTCGGTCATGCAGGCGACGACATCATTTTGAAAATGCCCGTGGGCACCATCATCACCGACGTCGAAACCGGCGACGTGTTGTTTGAGTTGCTCGTGCCGGGTGAGGTCATCACCATCGCCAAGGGCGGTGACGGTGGCTTTGGCAACATGCGTTTCAAGAGCGCGATCAACCGCGCGCCACGTCAAAAAACTCCGGGCTGGCCTGGTGAAAAACGCGAACTCAAACTTGAGTTGAAGGTATTGGCCGACGTCGGTTTATTGGGCATGCCCAACGCTGGCAAGTCCACACTGATTTCTGCCATTTCCAATGCGCGTCCCAAGATTGCCGACTATCCCTTCACCACTTTGCACCCCAACTTGGGCGTGGTGCGTGTGGCCGCAGAGCAAAGCTTTGTGGTGGCCGATGTGCCGGGTTTGATTGAAGGCGCATCAGACGGTGCAGGCTTGGGCCATCAGTTCTTGCGCCACTTACAGCGCACCCGTTTGTTGCTGCATCTTGTGGACATTGCACCATTTGATGAAGGCGTTGACCCCGTTGCGCAGGCCAAGGCCATCGTCAACGAACTCAAAAAATACGATAAAGCCTTGTACGACAAACCGCGTTGGATTGTGCTCAACAAGCTCGACATGGTCGCAGCTGATGAACGCGAAGCCTTGGTTGCCGACTTCGTCAAGCGCATGAAATACAAAGGTCCAGTGTTTCAAATCTCTGCGCTCACGCGTGAGGGCTGCGAGCATTTGATCAAAGACATTTACAAACACATCAAAGCGCAACAGGTGGCTGAGCAGCCGCCCGAGTATGTTGACCCACGCTTTGTTGAGCCCACGCCCGAATAAGCAGCCATGACGCCATCCACCTCCACCGTGTTGCGCGATGCACGCCGCATCGTGGTCAAGGTCGGCTCTAGCTTGGTCACCAACGAAGGCCGTGGGTTAGATGAACAAGCGATTGGCGAGTGGTGCCGCCAACTCAGCGTCTTGGTGTGCGATGGTCGTGAAGTCATCATGGTGTCCAGCGGTGCGATTGCCGAAGGCATGAAGCGCTTGGGCTGGACCACCCGCCCGCAAGAGCTGCACGAGCTGCAGGCTGCGGCGGCGGTTGGCCAAATGGGCTTGGCCCAGATGTACGAAACCAAGCTGCGCGAAAACGGTTTGGGCTCTGCCCAAGTCTTGCTCACGCACGCTGACCTCGCTGACCGCGAGCGCTACCTCAATGCCCGCTCCACCTTGTTGACCTTGCTCACGCACGGCGTGTTGCCCGTCATCAACGAGAACGACACAGTGGTGAACGACGAAATCAAGTTTGGCGACAACGACACTTTGGGTGCTTTGGTGGCTAATTTGGTCGAGGCCGATGCGCTCATCATCTTGACCGACCAAAAAGGTTTGTACACCGCTGACCCGCGTCGTGACCCAACAGCCACCTTTGTGCACGAAGCCAGCGCAGGCGACGCCAAGCTCGAAGAAATGGCTGGTGGCGCAGGTTCGAGCATCGGCAAGGGCGGCATGATTACCAAAATCTTGGCTGCCAAACGTGCAGCCGGCTCAGGTGCATCCACCGTCATCGCATGGGGCCGCGAGCCCGACGCTTTGGTGCGTTTGACCCAAGGCGAAGCCATTGGTACTTTGCTGGTCGCGCAAACCCAGAAACAACAAGCGCGCAAACAGTGGATGGCTGACCATTTGCAACTGCGCGGCTCCGTCACCGTCGACGAGGGGGCGGTCAGCAAGCTCAAGGGTGAGGGCTCCAGCCTCTTGCCCATAGGTATGACCGGTGTGGTGGGCGATTTCTCGCGTGGTGAAGTCATTGCCATTCTGGACGGCCAAGGCCAAGAAGTGGCTCGTGGCTTGGCCAACTACGCCGCCGCTGAAGCTCGCTTGCTATGCCGCAAACCATCAGGGCAAATGGCCGAGTTGCTGGGCTACGCTGCCGAGCCAGAGATGGTGCACCGCGACAACTTGGTGCTGTCTAAATAAGAAAAAGCCCAGTGGGCTTTTTCATGAGCCATCGCGATGTTGTCGCAAAGCCGCTTGAGGGTCTGGGTCAAACGTGGCGCCAGGTGGCAATTCCATGTGCATGATGGCGCCAAATTGCTTGGGCAAGCCGCCGTTGTCTTGCGCGGGGTGGTGTGCGCCAACACGCAAATAACGGCTGCGCATGTCGTTGCGTGGCAAAAAGCGCGACAGCTCGGTCAGCGCCATTTCATACACACCGCGTTTGAATTCAACCACCGCGTCTAGCGGTACCCAGTAGTCGTTACAACGCCATGCGTCAAACTCTGGGTGGTCAGTGGCACGTAAATTCAAATGGTGGTCCGGTGCCGCCATTTGCAGCAAAAACCAAATTTGCTTTTGGCCTTTGTAAAAACCGCGCGCGTCGCGGCGGATGAACCGGTCTGGCACCTCATAGCGCAACCAATCACGGGTACGGGCAACAATGCGCACATGCTCTGGTCTGAGCCCCACTTCTTCGTGCAATTCACGAATCATGGCCTGCTCGGGTGTTTCGCCACGGTCGATGCCGCCTTGCGGAAACTGCCAGCTGTGGGTGCGAATGCGTTTGCCCCAAAAAACCTGATTTTTCTGGTTGAGCAAGATGATGCCGACGTTGGGTCTGAACCCTTCTCGGTCAAGCATAATCAAACCTCAAAT
>CANGOY010000228.1 GCA_947455585.1 Comamonadaceae bacterium | reverse complement strand
TTGGGCGTTTGGCATTCAAGACGAAAACATGCAAAAGATGGTTGACGAAGCCCGTGCCAAAGGTGCGCAGGTGGTGGTTGTGCTGTCACACAACGGTATGGATGTGGATTTGAAAATGGCCAGCCGCGTGAGCGGCATCGACGCCATCATGGGTGGTCACACCCACGACGGCATGCCTGTGGCTACTTTGGTGAATAACAAAGGTGGCAAGACCATCGTCACCAACGCTGGCTCGAACGGCAAGTTCTTGGGCGTGCTGGACTTCGAGGTGAAGAACAAAAAAATCACGGACTTCCGCTACAAGCTGCTGCCCATCTTTTCCAACATGTTGCCTGCCGACAAGGAGATGGATGCGCTCATCAACAAGATTCGTGCGCCGTTTGAGACAAAGTTGAACGAGACCTTGGCCATCACCGAAGGTACGCTGTACCGCCGTGGCAACTTCAACGGCACGGGCGACCAGCTGTTGCTCGATGCGTTGATGGATGTGCAAGGCGCTGACATGGCGTTCTCACCTGGCTTCCGCTGGGGCACGTCGCTCTTGCCAGGCCAAGCCATCACACGGGAATGGTTGATGGACATGACTGCCACCACCTACTCGTATGCCACCGTGTCTGAATTGACCGGTGAGACCATCAAGACCATTCTTGAAGATGTGTGTGACAACTTGTTCAACCCCGACCCTTACTACCAACAAGGTGGTGACATGGTGCGCGTGGGTGGCCTTGAGTACGTTTGCAAACCTAATGAAAAAATGGGCAGTCGCATTGGTGAGATGCGCCTCAAAGGCAAACTCATTGACGCCAACAAGAAATACAAAGTGGCAGGCTGGGCACCCGTGGCTGAAGAAGCCAAAAATCAAAACCTCAAGCCCGTGTGGGAAGTGGCCGAGCAGTGGCTCAAAGCCAGCGGCGGCAAAGTGTCTAAGCGCAAACTCAACACGCCTAAGCTTGAAGGCGTGTTCCCTAACCCCGGCTTTGCTGCTGTCTAAAAGTTTTAAAAATAGGAATGATTGACATGACTGTCGAACGTTACATCCGCATCATTGCGGGCTTGTTCATCATGGTGTCACTTGCCCTGGGTGTGGAAGAAAGCCCTGTGTTTGTGAGTCACTGGGCGTTGGCCTTTACCGCGTTTGTGGGGCTGAATTTGTTTCAGTTTGGTTTCACCAACTTTTGCCCCATGGCCATCATCCTGCGCAAGCTGGGCGCCAAAGACGGCGCAACTTGCTGCCCAGCGCAATAAGCGGCTAGCTTAAATAGGGCTGTTGATTGACTTGAGAGTTTTGTAAGTCAACGCAGCACCCAAGATGATGGACACCAGCGTGAGCCATGCGGTGTTCGAGAAAATCGCACCACCACTCATGCCTGAGCCAACGGTGCAGCCCCCCGCCATGACAGCACCAAAGCCCATCAACACTGCGCCTGTCAGGTAGTGGCCCAGTTTGTTTTCTGTTTGAAAGCCTTCAAACTTGAATTCACCAAACATCACGCTAGCCAGCAACGAACCTACAAACACACCTGGCAACAACCCTGCATCAAAGCCAAAGCTAGGCGCTGTCGCCGTAGACAGTGCGCGCATCAACCACTCGGCAGAGGGAGAGCTAAAGCTTAAGCTTTGCACGGCAATGGGTTCAAACGACACACTGGCGACCAGCTGCGTCATGCCCCAACCCAGAGCGATGGCCAAGCCGACAAAGGCACCCGCCCAGTTCCATGTGTTGTTGCTGTTGTCTTCGCTGTGACGCAAACGCCACAAAGCCAACGCGCCAATGGCAGCACCGACCACCAAGCCCATCCACGATGTCGTGAGGTTGAGTAGGTTGCGATCAGGGCCGCCTTCGACCATCCACAACGAAGTCATCCACTGGCGTGCGGGGGCCAGTAAGCCAGAAATAGAGGCTTGCACGGTGACAGCAAACACTAAGCCAGAGAGCAGGGCGCGCAAATTGCCATTGGCCGAAAGAATGAGCAAGCGGCTCGCACAGCCACGCGTCATGATCATGCCCATGCCAAACATCAGGCCACCTATCACCGCGCCCGAGATGCTTCCGGGGGCACCCAGATGGCGAGAGCTTTCAGGTTTTAAGAAACCCACCAACACAATGGCTTGCACTGCCAAAATGGCCACGGTAAAACCCATCAGCCATACGCCCAAGCGTGAGCCCCAAGTGCCATCACAACATTCAATGACAGCGGCGCGTGCGCAAAACTTTGAGCGCTGCGCGAAAAAACCAAAAATCAAACCAATGAGTGCGCCACCCATGGCCAATACCGAGTGGTCTCCGAAGGTTTCAATCAAGTTGGTCAGATTCACAAAATTCCCCAATGGTCAGTAGGCGGTCAAGCCTTCAATTGTCTCTTGTTTTAAAACGCTCAAACAGCGCCATGCCTGCCATCATGGCAAGCACAAAAACCAAGGCCTTGTCGTTGCCTGCGGCCATCGCCACCAGTGCGGGCCCAGGACAAAACCCCGCCAAGCCCCAACCCATGCCAAACATCAAGCTGCCCAGCACCAAGGGGCGGTCAACTTGTGTCATCGCTGGCCATTGAAAAGGTGTACCTGACAGGCTGGTGGTTTTTTTCTTGGCGACGCCAAACCCAAGCAAACCCACCAACACACCGCCGCCCATCACGAAAGCGAGGGATGGGTCCCATGCTCCAGCTAGGTCTAGAAACCCTTGCACTTTGCCGGGGTCGGTCATGCCAGAAATCAATAAGCCGAGGCCAAAGGTGAGGCCCAACACAAATTCAATCACGCGTTGCATAGAGGGCTCCTCACAACAAATGGCGAATGACAAACACGGTGACGAAGCTCGTGCCCATGAACGACAAGGTGGCGACCAATGAGCGCACCGACAAACGGCTTAGGCCGCAAATGCCGTGACCGCTGGTGCAGCCCGCACCCCAACGGGTGCCAAATCCAACCAACAAGCCTGCCACGATGACCGTGACCCAGCTTGCCTCAACGCGTGGTGTAGGTATGACATCAGCAGGCACGATGAATTTGGCAACAAGCGGAGTTGCAAACATCCCGAGCAAAAACGCAAAGCGCCAAGTTGAGTCCTCTGACTTGCGTGTCAGCAAACCCTCCAAGATGCCTGTGATGCCCAAAATGCGACCACTGTTCAAAAACAACGCGCTGGCTGCAATGCCAAGCAGGATACCGCCCAATAGGGAAGATCCAGGTGTGAAATGAAGCCAATCGATGTGCATGGTTTGTATGTATATCTAAAGTTACCTATATTATTGTGCCCTTATGAATCAGAGCTTTTCTATGTCCGCTGTTTTGAATCCCCTCGTGCACGGCATCTTCGAT
>CANGOY010000227.1 GCA_947455585.1 Comamonadaceae bacterium | reverse complement strand
AATCAGCGCTTGCAGCGTGGTGCGGATGTCGTTGAACTGAATCTCTTGTGCGTGCAGTGAACGGCCAGAGGTTTGGATGTGATATTTCAGTTTCTGCGAACGCTCATTCGCACCATATTTCTCTTTCATCGCCACAGCCCAGATGCGACGTGCCACGCGGCCCATCACGGTGTACTCGGGGTCCATGCCGTTGCTGAAGAAAAAGCTCAGGTTTGGTGCGAAGTCATCAATGTGCATGCCGCGCGCCAAGTAGGCTTCCACAAATGTGAAGCCGTTCGACAACGTGAACGCGAGTTGGGAAATTGGATTCGCACCCGCTTCGGCAATGTGATAACCGCTGATGGACACGCTGTAGAAGTTGCGCACTTGGTTGTGCACAAAGTACTGCGCGATGTCGCCCATCACCTTCAATGAAAACTCAGTGCTGAAGAGGCAAGTGTTCTGTCCTTGGTCTTCTTTCAAGATGTCGGCTTGCACCGTGCCGCGCACGTTTTGCATGACCCACTCTTTGATTTTGGCGGTCTCGGTTTCGGTTGGGTCGCGACCGTTGTCTTTTTTGAACTTCTCAATGTTTTGGTCAATCGCGGTGTTCATGAACATCGCCAAGATAGACGGTGCGGGCCCGTTGATGGTCATTGACACGCTGGTGGTGGGGCTGCACAGGTCAAACCCGTCGTACAACACCTTCATGTCGTCCAGCGTGGCCACGTTCACACCTGAGTTGCCCACCTTGCCGTAGATGTCCGGGCGTGGGTCTGGGTCGTTGCCGTACAGCGTGACCGAATCAAACGCGGTGGACAAGCGCTTGGCATCCATGCCCTCGCTCACCAGTTTGAAGCGGCGGTTGGTACGGAAGGGGTCGCCTTCGCCCGCAAACATGCGGGTTGGGTCTTCGCCTTCGCGTTTGAATGCGAAGGTGCCTGCGGTGTAGGGGTAGCTGCCGGGCACGTTGTCGAGCATGAGCCACTTCAAGATTTCGCCGTGGTCTTCGTACGTAGGTAAAGCCACTTTGCGAATCACCGTGCCGCTGAGCGATTTGGTGGTGAGCGCCGTGCGAATTTCTTTGTCGCGAATCTTCACCACGTACTCGTCGCCTGCGTAGGCGGCTTGCATATCTGGCCATTGGGCCAAGAGCTTGCGCTCGGCTGCGCCTAAGTTTTCTTCGCGGCTGAAGGCCAAGTCGATGGCGGCTTCTGAAGCTTTGGCGCGGCCCGGTTTGTCTTCGGCCAGCATGCGTGCCGCTTCGCGCAGTTGTTGAATCTCACGGGCTAGTTTGGCTTGTGTGCGTGCGCGCTTCTTGTAGCCGCGCACGGTGTCGGTAATTTCGGCCAAGTAGCGCGTGCGTGCCGCAGGCACGACTGGGGTTTGGTTGCTGCTGTGGCGCACGTCCACCAGTGGCAAACGGCCTTCTTTGAAGGTCAGGCCCAGCTCGGTCAAGCGGCTTTTGAGGGCTTGGTACAGCGCGGTCACGCCGTCGTCGTTGAAGCGAGCAGCCATGGTGCCGAACACGGGCATTTGTTCGGTGGGTGTGTGCCACGCCTCTTTGTTGCGTTGCACTTGCTTGGCCACATCGCGCAGCGCGTCGCTGGCGCCTTTGCGGTCAAACTTGTTGATGGCGATGAACTCAGCAAAGTCCAGCATGTCGATTTTTTCCAGCTGGCTGGCTGCGCCAAACTCGGGCGTCATCACATACATGGGCACATCCACATGCGGCACGATGGCAGCGTCACCTTGGCCAATGCCCGAGGTTTCCACAATGATGAGGTCAAAGCCTGCGCACTTGGTGGCTGCCAATACATCGGGCAGAGCTGCACTGATTTCGCTGCCAAAGTCGCGCGTGGCGAGTGAGCGCATGAACACGCGTTGACCGCTGCTCCATGGGCCGATGGCGTTCATGCGAATGCGGTCGCCCAGTAACGCGCCACCGCTCTTACGGCGTGAAGGGTCGATAGAGATGACGGCAATGCGCAGCGCATCGCCTTGGTCCAAACGAATGCGGCGCACCAGTTCGTCTGTGAGTGACGACTTGCCCGCACCACCTGTGCCGGTGATGCCGAGCACTGGCACTTTGTGGTTGAGAGACTCTTTGCGCACGGCTTCGACCATGTTGTGGTCGGCTTTTTCGTTCTCGAGTGCCGTGATGAGCTGTGCCAACTTGCGCCAAGCCATTTCGTTATGGCCTTGAATCTCTTTCACGGCAGAAGGCGCGTGGCTCGACAAGTCTTTGTCGCAGCGCATGATCATCTCGCCAATCATGCCTTGCAGGCCCATTTTTTGGCCGTCTTCTGGGCTGTAAATGCGGGTCACGCCGTAGGCTTGCAGTTCGCGAATTTCTGGGGGCACGATCACGCCGCCGCCGCCGCCGAAAACTTGGATGTGTTCACCACCGCGCTCGCGCAGCAAATCGACCATGTACTTGAAGTACTCGACGTGGCCGCCTTGGTACGAGCTGATGGCAATGCCTTGCACGTCTTCTTGCAGGGCAGCTGTCACCACTTCGTCCACCGAGCGGTTGTGGCCCAAGTGAATCACCTCGGCGCCCATGCCTTGCAAGATGCGACGCATGATGTTGATGGCCGCATCGTGGCCGTCAAACAAAGACGCGGCAGTGACGAAACGCACTTTTTGCGTGGGCTTGTAGTTGGCAAGGGCTTGGGATTCGGCGGACAAGTCAGACATGCGGTGCTCCGGAAACGGCGGGTAGGTGAGGTTACGTTTACGTAAACGTCAATCATAACGGGGCTTCACAGTTTTTCAGCAAAAACCCTTGCGAAGCCCATCAATCCTAGGGTTTGCCCCAGTCTCCGGCGTGACTAAATCGTAGTTTTACGTACGGTTTTTGGTCGCGCGTGCTGTCTAAGACGCAGAGAATCGCGCTTGTATTTTTCGAATTCATTCACGTATTAGGAGACACCATGATTCGTACCTTGAAACTGACTGCGATTGCATCCATGATGTTCGCTGCTGGCTTGGCCACTGCCGCTGACACCATCAAAGTGGGCGTGACTGGTCCTTACACCGGCGGTTCTTCGTCCATGGGCGTGAGCATGCGCGACGGCGTTCGCTTGGCTGCACAAGAAATCAACAAAGCCGGCGGCGTGTTGGGCAAACAAATCCAACTCGTGGAACGTGATGACGAAGCCAAAAACGAACGTGGCGTGCAAATCGCTCAAGAGTTGATCAACAAAGAGCAAGTGGTCGCAACCATGGGTTTTATCAACACTGGCGTGGCTTTGGCATCTCAGCGCTTCTATCAAGAAGCCAAGATTCCAGTGTTCAACAACGTGGCGACTGGCTCCATCGTGACCCAGCAGTTCAAGGCGCCTGAGTTCCCAGACAACTACATCTTCCGTAATGCTGCACATGACAGCATTCAAGCGCCCATGATCGTGGAAGAGGCCGTTGGCCGTCGCGGCTTT
>CANGOY010000226.1 GCA_947455585.1 Comamonadaceae bacterium | reverse complement strand
AGTTGTCGAGCGAGCCGTATTCCATCAGCCACTTGGCGGCGGTCTTGGGGCCCACCTTGGCCACGCCGGGCACGTTGTCGACCGTGTCGCCCACCAAGGTGTGGTAGTCAATCATCAAATTCGGCGGCACGCCAAACTCAGCGGTCACGCCCGCCACGTCGCGCTTCTTGCCGTTCATGGTGTCGATGATGGTGATGTGCTCGTTAACCAACTGGCTCAAGTCTTTGTCACCACTCGACACCACCACTGTCACGCCCTGCTTGGCAGCGGTCACGGCCAACGTGGCAATCACGTCGTCAGCCTCCACGCCCGGCACATCGAGCACTGTCCAACCCAACATGCGCACCATGGCGTGGATGGGTTCGATTTGCGAGCGCAAGTCATCGGGCATGGGCGAGCGGTTGGCTTTGTACGCGGGGTACATCTCGTCGCGGAAGGTGGGGCCTTTGGCGTCAAACACGCAAGCAGCCAACTGGGTGGGCACTTCTTTGCGCAGGGCCTGCATCATGTTGATCATGCCGCGAATGGCGCCTGTGGCGGCACTGGTTGGGTCGCCTGGTACAGCGCGCAGGTCGGGCATGGCATGGAAGGCGCGATAAAGGTAGCTGGAGCCGTCGACCAGCAGCAATGTTTTGGATTCACTCATAGGTTGTGATTGTGCCTTGTGTGTTTTTTGTCGCTGGGCTCGCTGGGCGTGACTGGTGGGCGTCGCTGCTTCATGCTGGAGTACCAGAAATCATGGCGACGCCCACCAGCCACGCCCAGTCTGCGGCCTGCGTTAGTTCATGCCTGCATGCATGGCTCGTGCCTTTGGCACATTGCCACGCAAAAGAGACTTCTGGACAAAGCAATTAAGCGGCAATCGCGACAGCGGAGCCACAAACCCGCAGGCCGCAGTCTTGGGGGTTGGGGGATGAGCGGGTGACGATTTCTGGTACCCCAGCATGAGGAACCCGCTCATCCCTCAACCCCCAAGCGAGCCCAGCAAAACAAGCCAAACTGTCACCTAAGCGCCAACTACAATGTGCGAACTTTTTAATCCCTTGGTTGTCATGGCAGTTTTCACCGAAGTTTCAGAGTCCTCCGCGCAAGAACTGCTGACCCAACTCAAGCTTGGCGAGTTGGTCGAACTCAAAGGCATCCAAGGCGGGATTGAGAACACCAATTACTTCCTCACCAGCAGCGAAGGCCAATACGTGCTCACGCTGTTTGAGCGCCTCACGCACGCGCAACTGCCGTTTTATCTGTACCTGATGAAACACTTGGCACAAGGCGGTATTCCTGTGCCAGACCCCATGTCAAACCAAGACGGCGACATCTTGCTGACCGTTGAAGGCAAGCCTGCTGCCGTGGTCAACCGCTTGCGCGGCAAAAGCGAACTCAGCCCCACCGCTGCACACTGCGCCGCTGTGGGCGACATGCTGGCCCGCATGCACTTGGCTGGCCGCGACTACAACCGCCAACAGCCCAACCTACGCGGTCTGCCTTGGTGGAACGACACCGTGCCTGTGGTGCTGCCGTTTTTGAACGAATCACAAGCCGCGCTCATTCAAACCGAACTGGCTCACCAAAACCACATTGCCGCCTCATCGGCCTACACCGCCCTGCCCCGTGGCCCTGTGCATGCCGACTTGTTCCGCGACAACGTGATGTTTGATGGCACGCCAGAAGCGCCCGAGCTGAGCGGCTTCTTCGACTTTTACTTTGCAGGCGTGGACACCTGGCTGTTTGATGTGGCCGTGTGTTTGAACGACTGGTGCATCACACACGCCGATGGCATGCACGATGCGGCCAAGGCAAAGGCGTTCATTGATGCGTACCAAGCCGTGCGCCCTTTCACACCAGCTGAGCGCCAGCTACTCAACCCCATGTTGCGTGCGGGTGCCTTGCGTTTTTGGACCTCACGCCTGTGGGACTTCCACCTGCCGCGTGAAGCGAGCATGTTGCAACCCCACGACCCCACACACTTTGAGCGTGTGTTGCGCCAACGTGTGGCACACCCTGTCACACTCTGACCTATGAAACTCAACGTTGTTCCCGCAAAAACTGGCTCGCTCTGGGTGCGCCAAGGCATTCGTGCTTTTTGGAAACAGCCACTGGCACTCACTGGCTTGTTCTTCATGTTCATGGCCAGCATGTCCATCCTCTCCATCGTGCCCGTGTTGGGCAGCTTTTTGGCTTTGATGTTGTTGCCAGCAGCCACGCTAGGCTTGATGGCCGCCACACGCGAGGTGGAGTTGGGCAAGTTCCCCATGCCGTTTATCTTGGCCGCTGGTTTTAGAACCGGCGCCGATGGCAAGCGCAACATGGTCGTGCTGGGCCTCATTTACGCACTGTGCTTTGTGGGCGTGATGGGCTTGTCCACACTGGTGGACGGCGGTGACTTTGCCAAGTTGTATTTGATGGGTGGCTCGCTCGAGATGGACACCTTGATGAAGCCCGAGTTTCAAAACGCCATGTGGCTCTCGCTCATGTTGTATTTGCCTTTGTCCATTGTGTTTTGGCACTCGCCTGCCCTCACACACTGGCATGCTGTGCCTGTGGCGAAAAGTTTGTTCTTCAGCACTGTGGCGTGCCTAAGCAACTGGCGTGCGTTCTTGGTGTTTGGCCTCATGTGGTCGTTCATCTTCTTGGGCACCACGCTGGGTATCACACTGATTGGCAGCTTGCTAGACGATGGCGACTTTGCCGCCATGGCCCTGCTGCCCGCCATGCTGATGTTGGCCTCTATGTTTTTTAGCTCGACGTATTACAGCTTCAAAGACTGCTTCACGTCAGACGTGATTTACGCCTAATCACACCTGCGTGAGCTTGGCCACACTGAGCGCCAGCCACTTGGTGCCGTGACGCGGGAAGTTCACTTGCGCACGGGCATCGTCGCCCACACCTTCAATGCTCACCACCGCACCCTCGCCAAACTTGGCGTGGAACACCTGCACACCGCTGCGCACCCACGCATTGGGGCCACTCGTCACAGGGGCTGCACGTTGAGGCACGGGCTTAGGCGCAACGGCTGTAGCTGCACCGCCTCCCCATGCGTTGTTGGACCATGCAGGGTTTTGCCATGCATCGCGGCGCGTTGGCATCGCATCGGCAAAGGCTGAACGCGCTGGCGTGATCCACTTCAGCGTGTGCTCAGGCAGCTCTTCGAAGAAACGGCTTTTGAGGTTGTAGCGCGTTTGGCCATGCAACATGCGGGTTTGCGAATGACTGAGGTACAGACGCTTGCGCGCGCGCGTGATGGCCACATACATGAGACGGCGCTCTTCTTCGAGGCCATCAAAGTCGTTCATCGAGTTTTCGTGGGGGAACAAGCCCTCTTCCATGCCCGTGATGAACACGCAGTCAAACTCCAAACCCTTGGATGCATGCACCGTCATCAGCTGAATCGCGTCTTGACCCGCTTGCGCTTGGTTATCACCCGACTCCAACGCCGCGTGCGTGAGGAAGGCAGCCAAAGGCGACAAAGTTTCGCCCGTGTCGGCATTGATCATGGT
>CANGOY010000225.1 GCA_947455585.1 Comamonadaceae bacterium | reverse complement strand
GGCGGAAGGCGTGGGTGGCTATGCGCGCCCCATGCCGCAAAGCTGGCTGGACCGCCAAAAGGTGGAAGTGTCCAAGCGCGTGGCGCTGGCAGACATCGTCATCACCACCGCTTTGATTCCGGGTCGCGCAGCGCCTGTGCTGGTGACCGAAGACATGGTCAAGGCCATGAAGCCGGGTGCCGTCATCATCGACATCGCTGCTGGCAAGGGTGCCGACGGTGTGGGTGGTAACTGCCCGCTGACCGAAGCAGGCAAGACCGTCATCAAGCACGGCGTGACGATTGTGGGCGAGACCAACTTGCCCGCCTTGGTGGCGGCAGATGCCAGCGCGCTGTACGCCCGCAACGTGCTCGACTTCTTAAAGCTCGTCATCAACAAAGAAGGCGCGTTGCACATCGACATGGATGATGACATCGTGGCCGCTTGTCTTGTTACCCGCGATGGCGCGGTGGTAAAGAAATAAACGAGGAATACAAAAATGGATGCAGTCTCCCCAACCCTCGTTAACTTGATTATTTTTGTGCTGGCCATCTACGTGGGTTATCACGTGGTGTGGACGGTCACGCCTGCATTGCACACGCCGCTCATGGCTGTGACCAATGCCATTTCTGCCATCGTCATCGTGGGTGCCATGTTGGCTGCTGCGATGACCGAAACCACGCTGGGTAAAACTATGGGTGTGTTGGCTGTGGCGCTGGCAGCGGTCAACGTGTTTGGCGGCTTCATGGTCACCCGTCGCATGTTGGAAATGTTCCGCAAAAAAGACAAGCCTGCTAAAGCAGCCGCAGGAGACAAAGCATGAGCATGAACTTTGTTTCTATGAACCTCGTCACCTTGATGTACTTGGTGGCGAGTGTGTGTTTCATTCAAGCGCTCAAAGGTTTGAGCCATCCCACCACCTCCATTCGCGGCAACGTGTTTGGTATGACGGGCATGACGATTGCCGTGCTGACGACGGCGGCTTTGATTGTGAAGTTGTCCGGCTCAGGCATCGGCATGAGCTGGGTATTGCTGGGCCTCGTGGTTGGCGGTGGCGCCGGCACGGTCATGGCGCAACGCGTGGAAATGACCAAGATGCCTGAGTTGGTGGCCTTCATGCACAGCATGATTGGCTTGGCCGCGGTGTTCATTGGTGTGGCGGCGGTGGCTGAGCCTTGGGCGTTTGGCATCACCGCCGTGCCGCAAGAGTTGGTGACGGGCGTGCAAACCAGTGCTGGTTTGGTGATTACAGAAAGCATTCAACGCTTCCCCATCCCTGCTGGTAATCGCTTAGAGCTGTTCCTCGGTGCAGCCATTGGTGCCATTACTTTCAGCGGCTCGGTCATTGCGTTTGGCAAGCTTTCAGGCAAATACAAATTTCGTTTGTTCCAAGGCACGCCCGTGAGCTTTGCGGGCCAACACATGCTCAACCTTGTGTTGGGCTTGGTCATGTTGGGCTTGGGTTTGATGTTTGTGGCGACAGAAAGCTGGACCGCCTTTTTCGCCATGCTGGCCTTGGCATTTGTGATGGGCGTGCTCATCATCATCCCGATTGGCGGGGCTGACATGCCGGTGGTGGTGTCGATGCTCAACAGCTATTCAGGCTGGGCGGCGGCGGGCATTGGCTTCTCGCTCAACAACAGCATGCTCATCATTGCGGGCTCGTTGGTGGGTAGCTCCGGCGCGATTTTGAGCTACATCATGTGCAAGGCGATGAACCGTTCGTTCTTCAGCGTCATCTTGGGTGGCTTTGGTGCCGAGGCGGTCACAGCGGTGGCGGGTGCGCAAGAGCAACGCCCTGTGAAGAGCGGCAGCGCCGATGACGCGGCCTACATCTTGGCCAACGCCGAGTCTGTGGTCATCGTGCCGGGCTATGGTTTGGCTGTGGCGCGTGCGCAGCATGCGGTGAACGAGTTGGCTGAGAAGCTGATGCACAAAGGCATCAGCGTGAAGTACGCCATCCACCCTGTGGCGGGCCGCATGCCCGGCCACATGAACGTGTTGCTGGCTGAGGCCGAGGTGCCTTACGACCAAGTGTTTGAGATGGAAGACATCAACGGCGAATTTGGCCAAGTGGATGTGGCCATCGTCTTGGGTGCCAACGACGTGGTGAACCCTGCGGCGTTGGAGAAGGGCAGCTCGATTTACGGGATGCCTATTTTGGAGGCTTACAAAGCCAAGACGGTGATTGTGAACAAACGCTCCATGGCCTCGGGCTATGCGGGATTGGACAACGAACTGTTTTACATGGACAAGACCATGATGGTGTTTGGCGACGCCAAAAAAGTGGTTGAAGACATGGTGAAAGCGATTGAATGAACTCGACACAGAAACCTTGGTTAAGCGCCTACCCAGAGGGCGTGCCCGCAGAAATTGACATCACCGCGTACAGCTCGCTGGTAGATTTGATGCAAGAGAGCTTTCGCAAATATGGCGATCGCACCGCTTTCAGCTTCCTTGGCAAAGGCCTGACCTACAAAGAGTTGGACCGTTTGAGCCAAGTGTTCGCGGCTTATTTGCAAAGTTTGGGCTTGGTGTTTGGTGACCGCGTGGCCATCATGCTGCCCAACGTGTTGCAGTACCCCATCGCCGTGGCCGCCGTGTTGCGCGCTGGTTTTGTGGTGGTCAACATCAACCCGCTTTACACCCCCCGCGAGTTAGAAGCGCAGCTCAAAGATTCAGATGCCAAAGCCATTGTGGTGTTAGAAAACTTCGGCGCCACGCTGCAAGAGTGCTTGGCGAGTACGCCTGTAAAGCACATCGTGTTGTGCGCCATGGGCGACCAATTGGGTTGGCTCAAAGGCACTTTGGTGAACCATGTGGTGCGCAAGATTAAAAAGATGGTGCCCTCGTTCGAGTTGCCCACGGCCGTGCGCTTCAACGATGCGCTGGCGCAAGGTGAGCGTTGCACGCTGACGCTGCCAGCCATTCATGGCGATGACTTGGCGGTGCTGCAGTACACGGGCGGCACCACGGGGGTGGCCAAAGGTGCCGAGCTGTTGCATCGCAATGTGATGGCCAATATGTTGCAAGCGTCGGCATGGTTTCAGCCAGCGCTCAAGCGCATCCCGGCCAACGAAATTCCGACCTTCATTTGTCCGTTGCCGCTGTATCACATCTTCGCGTTCACGCTCAACATCATGGCGTGTATGCAGATGGGTGGTTGCTCGGTGCTGATTCCAAATCCACGCGATTTGCCGGCGGTGTTCAAAGAGCTGACCAAGCACCGCTTTCATGTCTTCCCAGCGGTCAATACCTTGTTCAATGCATTGGCCAACCACGCTGACTTTAATAAGGTGGATTGGTCGCACTTGGTGGTGTCTGTGGGTGGCGGCATGGCTGTGCAAGGCCCTGTGGCTAAGTTGTGGCTTGAGAAAACAGGTTGCCCCATTTGCGAGGCTTATGGTTTATCTGAAACCAGCCCAGCCGCCAGTGGCAACCCCGTGACCAACAAAGCTTTCAACGGGTCGATTGGCGTGCCGTTGCCCAGCACGGACATGAAAATTGTCGACGCTGATG
>CANGOY010000224.1 GCA_947455585.1 Comamonadaceae bacterium | reverse complement strand
CTAGCGAGTAACATCGTGGGGGTTCGAGTCCCTTCCTGGGCACCAATATAAGTTAAATGAAAGCCACCTTTTAGGTGGCTTTTGTTTTTTGTGAATTTAAATCGGCAATGCGACAAGATCGTGACCGTCTGTCGCCACCACTTTGGCACGGGTGAATTCACCCACTTTGAGTACTTTGCTCAGTTTTTCAGGCGGCAAAAGCTTCACCACACCATCAATCTCTGGCGCATCGGCGTAGCTGCGACCCACGCCACCTTTGCGGCCACCGGCAGGCGCTGAATCGACCAACACTTGGATGGTTGAGCCAATCCGGCGCTTGAGCTTAGCAATGGACACTTCTTCTGCCACAGCCATGAAACGCGCTTGACGCTCGTCACGCACTTCTTTTGGCAGCATGCCTGGAATGTCGTTGGCAGCTGCGCCGTCCACAGGGCTGTAGGCAAAGCAACCGGCGCGGTCAATCTCTGCTTCACGCACGAAGTTGAGCAAGTGCTCAAACTCTTCTTCAGTCTCACCCGGAAAACCTGCAATGAACGTGCTGCGAATCACAATTTGCGGGCACAGCTCACGCCAGCGGGCAATACGTTCTAGGTTTTTCTCGCCGCTGGCTGGGCGCTTCATGCGCTTCAACACATCGGGGTGGCTGTGCTGGAACGGCACATCCAAATATGGCAACACATGGCCCGTGGCCATCAAAGGAATGATCTCGTCCACGCTGGGGTATGGGTACACATAGTGCAAACGCACCCAAGCGCCATAAGTCTCTGCCAACTTGGCCAAGGCTTGCGCCAACTCCAAGGTGCGCGTCTTAATCGGTTGACCGTCAAAAAATCCCGTGATGTATTTCACATCCACGCCATAGGCGGAAGTGTCTTGGCTGATGACCAAGAGTTCTTTCACGCCGCCTTCAAACAAAGCGCGCGCCTCTTTGAGCACATCGCCAATCGGACGGCTCACCAAGTCACCACGCATGGACGGGATGATGCAAAACGTGCAGCGGTGGTTGCAGCCTTCGCTGATTTTCAAATACGCATAGTGCTTGGGCGTGAGCTTGATGCCCGCTTCACCAAAGCTGTTGGGCACCAAGTCGATGAAGGGGTCATGCGGCTTGGGCAAATGCGCGTGTACAGCGTCCATCACCTCTTGCGTGGCGTGTGGGCCTGTGACAGCCAACACGCTGGGGTGCATTTCCATCACCAAGTTAGCACCGCCTTCGGCTTGGCGTGCGCCTAGGCAGCCGGTCACGATGACCTTGCCGTTTTCGGCCAAGGCTTCGCCAATGGTGTCTAAACTTTCTTTCACGGCGTCATCAATGAAGCCGCAGGTGTTGACGATGACCAAGTCAGCGCCAGCAAAAGTTTTAGACGTTTGATAGCCCTCGGCGCTGAGTTGCGTCAAGATCAATTCGGAGTCGGTCAAAGCCTTGGGACAGCCCAAGCTCACAAAGCCAACTTTTGGTGCGTTCATTACTTCGGTCATTTACGGTTCAGCCCCATCACATCCATCATGTGTTCGGTTTGTTTTTGCAATTGTTCGGCGTAGCTGCTCACCAGTGTGGGCACGATGGGCAGCTGCGGCACGTTGTCCATGAACGTTTGCACGTTCTTCTCAAGGTAGGAGCCCATGAAGCCTTGCATCGAATGCCCATAAAAGCGAATGATATTAGCCAAGACCTGTTCGGTCAGGATGGGTGAGCCTTCCGACTCGTGCTCCAAGATGATTTGCAACAAGATGCTACGCGTCAGGTCTTCACCCGACTTGGCATCGACCACCCGATAGGGCGTGTTGTTCATCACCAGTTGTTTGATGTCCGCCAAGGCCACATAGCTGGATGACGCGGTGTCATACAAGCGGCGATTGGGGTACTTCTTGATCACGCGGACTGGCGTGTCATCTGAAGCGGTTGATTTTTTGCTGCTCATCAAGTCAGCTCCCGTTGAAAGAGAAAAGCCCAGTACTGTTCAAACAGTGCCGGGCTTGACGGGGAACAATATGGTAGGCGCGATTGGAATCGAACCAACGACCCCCACCATGTCAAGGTGGTGCTCTAACCAACTGAGCTACGCGCCTACATTGTTCGAAGCTGAAAGTATAGCAGACTTCAACGACGTTTTGCCGTACGCACGCCACGCACTTCTTTGACCAAGCCCAAAACCTTCTGCAAGCGCCGCGAATCGCCCACCTCAACAGTGAAGGTCATCCACGCGAGGTCTTTCACAGACTGGGTTTGCACACCAATGACGTTCATCTTTTCTTTGGCAAACACTTCAGAAATATCGCGCAACAAGCCCTGACGGTCGATGGCCTCTATGTTCACATCCACCGGATAGACCAAGGCTTGCGCCGAAGCGGATTGACCCCAGTCCACCTCAATCACACGGTCCACACTGCGAATGGCCATTTGGCGGAAGTTGCCGCAGTCAGCTCGGTGAATGCTCACGCCTTTGCCGCGTGTGACAAAGCCACGAATGTCATCGGGCGGCGCAGGCTTGCAGCATTTGCTGAGTTGCGTGAGCAATGAATCAATGCCCACCACCAACACACCACTCTTGGCTGCTTTGCCAATGGGCCGTGCCTTTTTCAGACGCACATAGTCGTCGGCATCCAACACCGTGGCGGGCGGATTCAAAAGGGTTTCGATGTTGCGTAAAGAAAACTCGTCTTTGCCCACCAGCTCAAACAAAGCCTCGGCCGACTTGAAGCCCAGCTGCGACGCCAAGTCCTCCAGCTTCATGGCTGTTTTGCCTTCGCGCTGCAGCAGCTTTTCCACGGCCTCGCGCCCCTTGGCTGCCGTTTCTTGCATGGCCTGCGCATTGAACCATGCACGCACTTTTGAGCGCGCCCGTGAGCTGACCAAAAATCCCAACTCGGCATTGAGCCAATCTCGTGAGGGCCCGCCTTCTTTGATGGCGGTCACCTCCACCGTCTGGCCGTTTTTCAGCTGGGTGTTGAGCGGCACCATCGCGCCGTCTACACGTGCCCCACGGCAACGGTGGCCGAGGTTGGTATGCAGCGTGTAGGCAAAGTCAATCGGCGTACCGCCTTGGGGCAACTCCACCACAGCAGCGTCTGGCGTCAAGACATAAATGCGGTCACTCAACGCATCAGTGGTGGCCTGGCTTTGCGCACCGGCTGACAGCTCACGCTCCCAAGCCAAAAGTTGCCGCAACACAGCAATCTTGGCGTCGTAGTCACCAGAGGCGCTCACGCCGGCATAGCCTTTGGTGCCCGCCTCCTTGTAAGCCCAGTGCGCGGCCACACCACTTTCGGCATGGTCGTGCATCACTTGTGTGCGGATTTGAATTTCAATCGCGCGCTCTTGTGCATCACGCACCACCGTGTGCAGCGATTGGTAGCCATTGGGTTTTGGCTTGGCGATGTAGTCATCAAACTCAGAATCGATGGGCGCAAACTTGGTATGCACCAAGCTTAGGGTGGCATAGCAATCAGGCACCGATGGCACCACCACGCGTAAGGCGCGTACGTCAAACACGCGCGAGAAGTCGAGTGACTTACCACGCATTTTTTTCACAATGCTGTAGATGTGTTTGGGACGTCCGGCCACTTGGGCTGTGATGCCTTGTGCTTGGAGCTCGTCTTCCACATCTTGGCG
>CANGOY010000223.1 GCA_947455585.1 Comamonadaceae bacterium | reverse complement strand
TGAGCTGGGGCGTACAGGTTGATGCGGGAAAGCCTCTCATTATATCCGAGGCACTGGTTTTCCCGAATCAAAGTAGGCGAATTAAGCCAAATGACAGGTGGCGCTGGCGTGTAAGCAAATAGCAGCAGCCGAAGCCACATTGAGAGACTCTTCCCCGCCTGGCTGGGCAATACGCACATGCAGCGCCGCACGATCAGCCAAAGCT
The DNA here is from genome assembly GCA_947455585.1 of Comamonadaceae bacterium. GTDB lineage: Bacteria > Pseudomonadota > Gammaproteobacteria > Burkholderiales > Burkholderiaceae_C > Limnohabitans. The sequence continues at coordinate 3,412 of CANGOY010000223.1, read as the reverse complement.
GCTGACACGCCTTGCCCTTCATGGCCCATCAACCAAGCGCAAGGCATGGGCAGCTTGGCTTCGGCCAGCAAGGTGTGCAGAAACGGGCCTTGGTGTGAACTGGTGGCGACCCAAGGCATGTCCAACGCGTTCAAGTCGTCGGCGCTCAGGCCTTCGACCAAATGCAGACCAAAATGCGCGCCCATACCGGCACGCAAGACCTTGGGCGACCACAAAGCAGCCGAGCCCTTGATGACCAGAACTTGTTTGAAGCCAAAGGCTGAGGCACTGCGCAGAATTGAGCCTACGTTGCCAGCGTCTTGCACACGGTCCAGCACCACGGTGGGCGTGGATGTTTGCACCTCTTGCGATGTGGGCGCAGCCAACACAAAGCCCATCTTGGCGGGCGACTCTAAGCTGCTGATTTCGGCAAACAGCGCATCCGGCAACACGGTGTTGCGCTGCGCCGCTTGCGTCCATTCACGCGGCGCAGTGGCCCACAGCGACTCAGCAAACACCGCATGCTCAGGCTTCACGCCACGCGTGAGCGCAGCACGGCACAGGTGATCGCCCTCTAGCCACACACGACCGAGTTTGCGGTAAGCCGTACTGTCTTGCGACAAGCGGCGCAGGTCTTTGACCAAGGGGTTGTCACGTGAGGTGATCAAGTTCATTTCAAGACCTCTGCCACGGGCGAAAACGATGTGCGATGCCAAGGCGTGGCGCCGTGTTCTTTGAGCGCTTGCAAATGCGTGGCTGTACCGTAACCTTTGTGCGCATCAAAACCGTATTGCGGATACTGCGCGTGCAACTCTTGACACCAACGGTCACGATGCACCTTGGCCAAGATGGATGCTGCAGAAATGGCCTGCACCTTGCTGTCGCCTTTGACAATGGCTTCAGCCAACACATCGAGCACGGGCAAGCGGTTGCCGTCCACCAACACCTTGGTGGGCTTCAAACGCAAACCTTCTACGGCGCGACGCATAGCCAACATCGTGGCTTGCAAAATGTTGAGTTCGTCAATTTCTTCTACCGTCGCTTCGGCGATGGAACAGCACAAAGCCTTGGCGCGAATCTCGTCGTACAAACGCTCGCGCTTCAAGGCGGTCAGCTTTTTAGAATCGGCCAAGCCGGCAATCGGATTCAAGTCGTCCAAGATCACAGCGGCCGCCACCACGGGCCCAGCCAGCGGACCACGGCCAGCCTCATCCACCCCGGCAATCAAACCCGGGGCGTCCCAAATGAGCGCGACTTGCTCAGCGCGCAAGAACTTTTTCGATCGCATGAGCCGCCAATGCGGGAGTATCGCGGCGCAGCGTGTCGTGTAGCGCAGCAAAGCGTTGTTGAACCGCGGCAGTCGCCGCAGGGTTATTTAGCCATTGCAGCACCTCTTGTGCCAATGCATCTGGCGTTGCCTCGTCTTGCAGCAGCTCGGGCACCACAAAGTCTTGGCAAAGAATGTTGGGCAAGCCCACCCAAGGTTGCAGCTTTTTACGGCGCATGATTTGCCAGCTGAGCCAGTTCATGTTGTACGCAATCACCATGGGACGTTTGAACAACGCTGCCTCTAGCGTGGCGGTGCCACTGGCAATGAGCGTGACATCGCAAGCCGCCAGCGCAGTGTGCGAATGACCATTGAGCAGCAAGAGATTGGGCACATCGCCCACTTCACTGGCGATAGCTTCAATACGCGCACGCAACGCAGGCATGGCTGGCAACACAAAGTGCAAGCCAGGCTGCAGCTTGGCCATGCGTTGTGCAGCTTGTAAGAACCGATGTGCCAAGTACTCGATTTCCGAACGACGGCTACCTGGCAGCAAAGCCACCACGGCGGCGTCTTGCGGCAAACCGAGTGCCGTGCGTGCTGCAGCTCGGTCAGGTACGTAGGGAATATTTTTAGCCAAAGGGTGACCCACATACGTGGCGTCTATGCCATGCTGCGCCAACAAATCTGCCTCGAAGGGGAAGATGCACAACACGTGGTCCACGCTTTGGCGAATTTTCTCCACACGGTCTGCGCGCCACGCCCAAATGGAGGGGCACACGAAGTGAATCGTGGGAATGTCTTGGGCCTTGAGGTCACGCTCTAAATCGAGGTTGAAGTCTGGTGCATCCACCCCAATGAAAGCACTAGGCGGATTGGCCAACAGGCGTTCACGCAGCTGATTGCGAATGCCTACGATTTCGCGGTAGTGGCGCAAGACTTCCACATAGCCGCGCACAGCGAGTTTTTCATAAGGCCACCAAGGCTCAAATCCATGGGCCGCCATGCGCGGGCCACCAATGCCAGCACTGTGCATGCCAGGCCATTTATCGCGCATGCCACCCAGCAAAAGGCCAGCCAGCAAATCGCCCGAGGCCTCGCCTGCGACGAGCGAGAAAGACAGAGCCTCGGCCATCGTGTTTAGCGAATGATGCCGCGTTGCGGCGAGGTGTGGTTCAAGAAGTCCAGCATCATGGCCACATCAGGTGCGGCTTCTGGTTTTTCTTGGGTCAAGGCAGCGATACGTACTTTGGCTTGATCCAAGGTCAAGTCGTCGCGGTACAAGGCTTTGTGCATGGCCTTCACTGCACTGATGCGCTCGGCAGAAAAACCACGACGGCGCAAACCTTCGAAGTTCATCGAACGCGGCTCGGCAGGTTGGCCTTGGCACATCACAAACGGTGGGACGTCTGCAAACAAAAGCGAATGCATGGCGGTAAAGCTGTGGGCGCCAATTCGCACAAATTGGTGCACCACGGTAAAGCCGCCCAAAATGACCCAGTCGCCCACATGCACATGGCCCGCCAGCTGCGCACTGTTAGCGAAGATGGTGTGGTTGCCCACCACACAGTCGTGTGCCAAGTGCACGTAGGCCATGATCCAGTTGTCATTGCCGACTTGGGTCACGCCCGTGTCGCCGGGGGAGCCGATATTGAAGGTGCAAAACTCGCGGATGGTGTTGCGGTCGCCAATGATCAGCTCGCAAGGCTCGCCCGCGTACTTCTTGTCTTGCGGAATCGCGCCCAAAGAATTGAACTGAAAAATGCGGTTGTCATTGCCAATCGTGGTGTGACCTTCTATCACGCAATGTGGGCCCACGGTGGTGCCCGCACCAATGCGCACATTGGGACCGATGATGGTGTAAGGCCCTACCTGCACCGAGCTGTCGAGCTCGGCCTTGGGGTCAACAATAGCGGTGGCGTGAATGAGGCTCATCGTCTGCTGTTTAGCTTGTTGATTGATCTTTAAGCGATAGAGCGCATGGTGCACATCAAGTCAGCTTCGGTCGCCACCACGTCGCCCACTTTGGCGCGTGCTTTGAATTTGAAAATACCTGCCTTCATGCGGTCCAGCTCAACTTCGAGGGTCAGCTGATCGCCCGGCTCAACAGGACGCTTGAAACGCGCACCATCGATACCCGCAAAGTAATACACGGTCTTGTCATCG
>CANGOY010000222.1 GCA_947455585.1 Comamonadaceae bacterium | reverse complement strand
TCATACGTGAGCATGACTTGGCGACCGTGGTACGCCATGTTCATTTGCACGCCGCGCTTTTGGTTGGCCAGTGTCATCACGGCGCCCACGTAATCTTGCGGCATGTACAGGTGCACGGTGACGATAGGCTCGCGAATTTCGTGCAACTTGCCTTGGTCTGGCATCTTGGCTGGGTTTTCCACCATGACCACTTCACCATCAGGCATCTTCACTTCGTACACCACACTGGGGGCTGTGGTGATCAGGTCTTGGTCAAACTCACGCTCCAAACGCTCTTGCACGATTTCCATGTGCAACAGGCCCAAGAAACTACAGCGGAAACCAAAGCCCAGCGCTTGCGACACTTCAGGCTCGTATTGCAGCGAGGCATCGTTGAGCTTGAGCTTTTCCAGCGCATCGCGCAGGCCGTCGTATTGGTTGGCTTCTGTGGGGTACAAACCCGCGAACACCTGGGGCTGAATTTCTTTAAAGCCAGGTAAGGCTTGCTCGGCTGGGCCAAGGTTATTAGGCAGCTTCTTTTCCAAAGTGATGGTGTCACCCACCTTGGCTGCTTGCAGCTCTTTGATACCCGCAATGATGTAGCCCACTTGGCCAGCTTCGAGCGACTGACGTGGCTCGTTAGCGGGGGTGAACACACCGAGATTGTCGGCGTTGTAGACGGCCTCGGTGGCCATCATTTTGAAACGTTCGCCCTTGCCCAAGCGGCCATCGACCACGCGCACCAACATCACCACACCCACGTAGCTGTCAAACCAGCTGTCGATGATCATGGCGCGCAAGGGTGCGTCTTTGTTACCTTGCGGTGGCGGCATTTTGGCGACCACGGCTTCTAAGATTTCATCAATGCCCAAACCTGTTTTGGCTGAGCATGGAATGGCGTCGGTGGCATCAATGCCAATGACGTCTTCAATTTCTGCTTTCGCATTCTCTGGATCTGCATTGGGCAAATCCATTTTGTTGAGCACAGGCACCACTTCCACACCGAGGTCGAGCGCGGTGTAACAGTTGGCAACGGTTTGTGCTTCCACACCTTGTGAAGCATCGACGACAAGCAACGCACCTTCGCATGCAGAGAGTGAACGCGACACTTCATAAGAGAAGTCAACGTGACCCGGTGTGTCGATCAAATTCAGGTTGTAAATCTGACCGTCTTTCGCTTTGTATTGCAGAGCAGCGGTCTGTGCTTTGATAGTTATCCCACGCTCTTTTTCGATGTCCATCGAGTCGAGAACTTGCGCGGACATGTCGCGTTCTTCAAGCCCACCGCAACGCTGAATCAAACGATCTGCCAGCGTAGATTTGCCGTGATCGATGTGGGCAATGATTGAAAAGTTTCTGATGTTATTCATCAACGGGAGCACTTAAGTGATTGAATTCAAAGGGAGAGCGCCAAGAAAAAAGGGCGCGTCATTTGCTGACGCGCCCAGAACCAACAAGCAATGGCAACTGCATAAGTCGGTAGTTCATTGTAGGCAAAAACCCCAAATTGCACAGCGGTCTCAACACGACCGTGGCCTCGTTGCGGGTTCGCAACATGAATTTATCCACAACTTATTAACATTTTGACAAAGGGGTTTTGGGACAACTTGTGGGTGATCTGTGGAGCACCTGTGGAGTCTGTCAACCAATCCCGTATCGTGGAGTTTTGGGCTTGCGATATATCGCAAAAGCGCATTCAGCCCCTCGATTCTATACAAAAAGGGCTTGAACACTTTATTTAAGTTAGCGAGTACCAACTTAAAAACTATTTTTGAGGCCTCAAAAATATTTTGTAAACACGCTTATTCCCGACTGCTGTAAAGGGCTTTAACGCACAGGACGAATGACCGTGTACTGCGCCCATTCGCCTCGACGAATCAACAGGCTCACGGGCTTGCTGCGGTCGAGCTTGGCAGTCAGCGCTTCCAGCGTCTTCACATTGGGCGTTTCGATGTTGGCCAAGGCCAAAATCACGTCGCCTTCTTGAATGCCAGCGCGCGAGGCAGGCTCAGCCACTGCGTCCACGCGCACACCGCCACGTAGCTTGAGTTCTTTCTTCTGTGCATCCGTCATTTCGCTGACCGTCAGGCCAAGCACCTTGGTCACAGTGCCTGCTTGTGGTTTTTCTTCGGCAGCAGCTTTCTTCACGGGCTTGTCCGCCTCAAACTCACCCACGGTGATGTGCATGTCTTTCATGCTGCCACGGCGCCACACCTGAATGGCACTGCGCGTGCCTGGTTTGGTGTTGCCCACCATACGCGGCAAGTCGGTGGACTTCTCAATGGCTTTGCCTTCGAACTTCAAGATGATGTCGCCCGGTTCTAAGCCTGCCTTCTCCGCAGGCGAGCCCTGCTCTACCCCGCGCACCAACGCACCTTGCGCTTTGGATAAGCCCAGTGACTCGGCCACTTCTTTGTTCACTTGGTCAATCTGCACACCCAAGCGACCGCGCTGCACTTTACCCGTGGCACGCAGCTGCTCGCTCACGCGCACGGCTTCGTCAATCGGAATGGCAAACGAGATGCCCATGAAGCCGCCCGAGCGCGAATAGATTTGGCTATTGATGCCCACCACTTCGCCACGCATGTTGATGAGCGGGCCGCCCGAGTTGCCAGGGTTGATGGCCACATCCGTTTGAATGAACGACAAATAGTCACCCGTGTCGCGCTGCTTGGCACTCACGATGCCCGCGGTCACGGTGTTGTCTAACCCAAAGGGCGAGCCAATGGCCATGACCCACTCGCCCACTTTGAGGCGGCTCACGTCGCCAATCTTCACAGCTGGTAAGCCTGTGGCGTCAATCTTCACCACAGCCACGTCGGTGCGCTTGTCTAGGCCCACGATGCGCGCTTTGAACTCGCGCTTATCTGGCAAGGTGACCATCACTTGGTCTGCACCGTCCACCACATGCGCGTTGGTCATGACAAAACCATCGGCCGACAAGATGAAACCCGAGCCCACACCTTTGGGCTGCGCGTCTTCGGGCTGGCCACGGTTGGGGCGCTGCTGACGCGGTGCGTTGGGAGTGTTGGGCGTAGGCATGGGCACGCCAAAGAAGCGGCGGAAGAACTCTTGCATCTCGGCATCGGGTTCGTTGCCTTGGACGTCACGCGTCGCCGCCTTCTCAAGCGTTCGGATGTTCACCACCGAGGGGCCCACCTGTTCGACCAACTCGGTGAAATCGGGCAGTCCTTTGACAACTTGCGCTGCGGCCGGCTGCACAAGCGCAACGCTCAAGCCTGTAGCCCACAAGGAGGCGCACAACAAACCAAGCGTGACTGAACGTTTCATTGCAAATGCACGTGCCATTTTTCTTTCCTTCATCATCTATCTCTGCGCTGATACACAGCGCGACGTAAATCTTGCCAAGCATGGGTTGCACCTTGCGAGCCCAGCCACAACCAAAGCGGTTTGGCATTCAGTGTGTCAGATGCGGGTTGCCAGCGTAAAAGCAAGGCTTTTTGGACATCCAATGCAACACGCAGCTCACCCAACGCGTCTTCATGGCCTTGACCTTGGTTTAGGTCATGCAAGCACCAGACTTGGCCATCCCATGTGAGCGTGCCTGCTTGATCGAATGCACGCCATCCCAAAAGTAAGCCGAGCGCTGCGGCAGCAACAGCCATATACCAAGTTGCATTCAAGC
>CANGOY010000221.1 GCA_947455585.1 Comamonadaceae bacterium | reverse complement strand
TGTGATGGTAGGTGGCGTGGGTAAAACGCCCATCACCATGGCGCTGGTGAACCACTTGAAAGCACAAGGCCTTCGCGTGGGCGTGTTGTCGCGCGGCTATGGCCGCAAGACGTCCAGCACGTTGGCGGTGTCGCCCAAAAGCAACTCACTCTCGGTAGGTGATGAGCCTTTGCTGATTGCCCGCAGCTGCCAAGTACCCGTGTTTGTGGGCAACAGCCGTGTGGACGCAGGCCGAGCACTCCTGAGCCTGCACCGCGATGTGCAAGTGCTGGTGTGTGACGATGGTTTGCAACACTGGCCACTGGCCCGTGACCTTGAGTTGTGTGTGTTTGACGAGCGCGGCTTGGGCAACGGCCACCTGCTGCCCGCAGGCCCGCTGCGCGAGGCTTGGCCACGCAAGCCTTTGCAGCACGCATCCTCTGGCGAAGACGTGCCGTGTTTGGTCGTTAAAACTTCAGGCGAAGCAGGCCCCAATGAATTTGCCGTGCAACGCCAATTGGCCGACTACGCCGTGCAAGCCGATGGCACCCAACGCTCGCTCAGCAGCTGGTGGGACGCACCCGTGCAAGCTTTGGCTGGTATTGCCAAACCCGAAAAGTTTTTTGCCATGCTGCGTGAGCAAGGCCTGAACGTGACCCACACCCAAGCCCTGCCCGACCATGCTGATTTACAAGACCTGCACATCGATACCGCCCTAGGCGATGTACTGTGCACCGAAAAGGATGCCGTCAAGCTTTGGATGCAGCACCCACAGGCGTGGGCTGTACCTCTGCAAACCACCTTACCCACCGAGCTGCTGGCCGCGATTGATTTGTATCTAGCAGCCGCACAACACGCAAAGTTATCATCACCCCATGGACACCAAACTGCTTGAACTCTTGGTCTGCCCCGTGACCAAAGGCCCACTGGAATTTAAACGCGACACGCAAGAGCTGGTCTCGCGCAGCGCGCGCTTGGCTTACCCCGTGCGCGACGGCATTCCTGTGTTGCTAGAAAACGAAGCCCGCACACTGACCGACGCTGAGCTGGAAGCGTAAATGTCGTTTTGCGTTCTCATTCCAGCGCGCATGGCGTCGTCGCGTTTGCCCGACAAACCACTCGCCGACATTGCCGGTTTGCCCATGGTGGTGCGCGTGGCACAACGCGCCAAATTGTCTGCCGCATCCCGCGTGGTGGTGGCCGCTGACGACGCACGCATCGTGACCGCCTGCCAAGCGCACGACATTGATGCCGTGCTGACCCGCACCGACCACCCTTCTGGCAGCGACCGCTTGGCCGAAGCCTGCGACTTGCTGGGTCTGCAAGACACCGACGTGGTGGTGAACGTGCAAGGCGACGAACCCCTGATTGACCCTGCGTCGATTGACGCTGCCGCTCAGCTGCTGCAAACGCGCAGCGACTGCAGCATGAGCACCCTAGCCCACGCGATTGACAACGTGGAAGACTTTGCCAACCCCAATGTGGTGAAGGTGGTGCTCGATGCACGCAACACCGCGCTGTACTTCAGCCGCGCACCGATTGCTTGGTGGCGCGATGGATTTGCAAATGGTGGCTTGAATGGCGGCATCACCGCTCTACCCAACCCCGCACCGCTGCGCCATGTGGGCCTGTATGGCTACCGCGTAGGCTTTTTGCGCGAGTTCCCCAAGCTGGCGCAAGCGCCGATTGAGGTCACTGAATCGCTCGAACAACTGCGTGCCATGTGGCACGGCCACCGCATTGCGGTGCACATCACCGACCATTCACCTGGGCCCGGCGTAGACACGCCAGAAGATTTGGCGCGTGTGAGAGTGCTTCTAAGCCAAGCAGCGTAAGGCTTTCGAAGGGAAGCCCGTGATATCCTCGAGTAAGTATTAAAACGTATCGACCATTAGGACTAAGAATGAGACTGATTTTGTTGGGCGCCCCCGGTGCCGGTAAGGGCACACAGGCCACCTTCATTTGCCAAAAATATGGCATTCCCCAAATCTCCACCGGCGACATGTTGCGCGCCGCTGTGAAAGCCGGCACACCACTGGGCATCGAAGCCAAAAAAGTGATGGATGCGGGCGGTTTGGTGAGCGACGACCTCATCATCAACTTGGTCAAAGAACGCATCACCCAAGACGACTGCGCCAAAGGCTTCTTGTTTGACGGTTTCCCACGCACCATTCCTCAAGCCGATGCCATGAAGGCTGCTGGTGTGAAGCTGGACTATGTGTTGGAAATCGATGTGCCGTTTGACGCCATCATCGAGCGCATGAGCGGCCGCCGTTCGCACCCCGCTTCTGGCCGTACGTACCACGTCAAGTTCAACCCACCCAAAGTTGACGGCATTGATGACGTCACAGGCGAGCCATTGGTGCAACGCGCCGACGACCAAGAAGAGACCGTCAAGAAGCGTTTGGACGTGTACAGCGCACAAACCCGCCCGCTGGTGGACTACTACTCTGGCTGGGCCAAGGCCGACGCCGCTGCAGCCCCTAAGTACCGCGCCATCAGCGGTACTGGCTCTGTGGAAGAAATCAAAGAACGCGCGTTCCAAGCACTCGCTGCCTAAACCGCTTCAAGCGTTTTGCTTGCAAAAAAAAAGCCGCTCAGCAGAGCGGCTTTTTTGTTAGCGTTGCGTTTGTTAAGCCGACTGCGCAATCAAATGCAGCAGCAAAGCAACACGGGATTGCACGGCTGTCAAACCACCTGCATGTGGCAACACATCGGCATCACGCGACTGCACGCCGCCTTGGGCACAGCGCGACGCGCGCAACACTTGTGCCCCCTGTTTTTGGGCGTCAAGCAAAGCGGCTTCCAGGTCGTGATGCAAAGTGCCGTTACCAGTGCCTGCCACCACCCAACCCTGCGGGGCATCGCCTGTCATCAAGGCACGCACCACGCGACCATCAGCACCTACGTGGTTAAACACCAACTCCACACGCGGCCAGTCTTTGCAAGCCAACACATGCGCCACGCTAGGCACGCGCAGGGCTGCGGGGTGTACCACACCCGCTTGCGAAGTGAACGGGTTGCGTTGGTGGCTATGGCTCTTTTGCACGGCGTGGGCTGCATGCACTTGGCCTGCACACACCACAGCAACGCCACATGAGCTGTTCACTTGCACCCAAGCCAAAGCATCTTTGAGGTTGCCAGGGCCATCGCTGTTAGGCGCGTTAGCAGGCAGCATGGCACACGTCATGGCAACGGGTTTTGAGGAGCGCAATACCGTTTGCAAAAAGTAGGCTGTTTCTTCCAGCGTATCGGTGCCGTGAGTAATGACCACGCCCTGCACATCGTCTTGCGCTAACCAGTGCGCTAAGCGAGCCAACAAGCTTTGCCAGACGGAAAACGACATGTCTTTGCTGTCGATTTGAGCCACTTGTTCGGTCTGTAGTTCTAGGCCTTCAGCGGCTAAACCTTGCAATAAATCAGCCACGCCCACTTGGCCAGCTGTGTAGTTTTGAGGCTTGGCAGCATCAGCCGCAAGCCCCGCAATCGTGCCGCCTGTGGCTAAAACAACGATTTTTTTACTTTTATTTGCATTCATGGCTTGCCAAACTCAAAAAGCTGGTTAAAAATACAGTTACTGGATGTGCAAACAGTTACATCCTCAAAGACACACATTGTGCAGGAGTCGAACCGATGATTGAAATGCCAAAACTAACCGCCCGCCA
>CANGOY010000220.1 GCA_947455585.1 Comamonadaceae bacterium | reverse complement strand
GGAGACGGGAATCGAACCCGCGTCATTAGCTTGGAAGGCTAGGGTTCTACCATTGAACTACTCCCGCATCAGATCAGACAAGATCATCACAGTTGCAGGCCTACCGGCACTTCTACTTGTTGGTTTTCGCTGGTGGAGGGGACTGGATTCGAACCAGTGTAGGCGTAAGCCAACAGATTTACAGTCTGCCCCCTTTAGCCACTCGGGCACCCCTCCGGCGAATCGCGAACTATAGCAGAGTTTTAAGGCGCCCGCCATTTTTTCATGGCTAAATAACTCACAAATGCCAGTCCAAGTCCAAATTTCTTTGCGCTAGCCACGCTTGAGTAAACGAAAAATGCCCGCAACCGATAAAGGGAACCGGCGGGCGCAAGGCCGACAAGGGAGAGGGGTGATTAGACTGGAGCACCAAAGCCTCACGCCTTGAGGGCGCACCATCACGCAGCCCCACAAAGCCCGCTGACTGAGCGCTCGTTTCGCGCCCAATTAACTCCGCTTTGGCTTGTGCGTGACCACCCCAGAGCATGTAAACGCAAGCTGGCACGGTACGCGCCACTTCAGCCAGCAAGGCATCCGTCAACTGCTCCCAGCCGCGTTTGGCATGGCTGGCAGGCCGCCCGTCTTCCACGGTCAAGCTGGTGTTGAGCAACAAAACGCCACGCTTGGCCCACGCTTCGAGGGAGCCACTTTTCGGACTGGGTTGATTTAAGTCTCGCTGTAACTCTTTAAATATATTGCGCAACGACGGAGGAATCTTGAGGCCTGGCGCCACTGAGAATGACAACCCTTGCGCCTGATGCGCGCCGTGATACGGGTCTTGACCCAGAATGACCACCTTCACTTGTGACAAAGGCGTGAGTTGCAAAGCCCACAGCGGATGCTTGGGGTAAACCACCGCACCAGCGTCGAGACGCGATTGCACAAACTCAGCCAATGACACGCCCTGTGCACTGCGCCAAAACGCATCAAGCACGGGCTGCCAATCTGGCTGAACGGGCCAATCGGCTGGCGACCATCGGGTCAACCGCGGCACATCTGTCACAGTCGACGCGGCGCTGCCAAACAAATCGCCCGTCATGTGCGTTTAAACGGCAAACAACTCGGCCAAAGCTTTGCCAGGGTCGGCGGCACGCATAAAGACTTCGCCCACCAAGAAGGCGTGCACGTTGGCGTCGCGCATTTTTTTCACATCGGCCTGTTGCAAGATGCCACTCTCGGTGACGAGCAAGCGGTCCGCAGGCACATCTTTGAGCATGTCAATCGTGGTGTCGAGCGACACCTCAAAGGTGCGCAGGTTGCGGTTGTTGATGCCCACCAATGGAGTTTTGAGTTTGAGCGCGCGTTGCAGCTCGGCTGCGTCGTGCACCTCAACCAAAACCGCCATGTCTAGGTTGCGCGCAATGGCTTCCATCTCGGCCATTTGCGTATCGGTCAAGCAAGCAGCGATGAGCAAGATGCAGTCAGCGCCCATCACACGCGCTTCGTACACCTGATACGGGTCGACCATGAAGTCTTTGCGCAGCACGGGCAAGTCGCACGAGGCACGCGCCTGCTTGAGGTAGTCGACTTGGCCTTGGAAGAAGTCCTTGTCGGTCAACACCGACAAGCAAGCTGCGCCGTGTTCGGCGTAGCTTTGCGCAATGTCGGCGGGAATGAAGTCTTCACGAATCACACCTTTGGATGGGCTGGCTTTTTTAATTTCAGCAATCACCGCAGGCAAGCCCGCTGCAATCTTGGTGCGCAGCGCGCCCACAAAGTCACGCGTCAGCACGCGGCTCTCGGCGTCAGCTCGCATAGCCGCCAACGATTTACGCTGGAGCGCAGCTGCCACCTCTTGGTGTTTGACAGCAACGATTTGGTTCAGGATGTCTGACATGTTTTCTTTCTAGCGCCGAAGCGCAAATTTATGCGACTGCAAGTTGACTGGCAGTTGCCACCAACTGGTCAAGTTTCGTTTTGGCAGCCCCCGAGGCCAATGCCTCACGCGCACGCGCAATGCCTGCTTCGATGCTGTCCACCACATTGGCAGCGTACAAAGCCACACCAGCATTCAGCACCACGATGTCGCGTGCGGGGCCGGCTTGGTTATCCAACACGCCCAACAACATGGCGCGCGATTGCTCGGGCGTTTCAACGCGCAACGCGCGGTTGCTGCTCATGGCGAAGCCAAAGTCTTCGGGGTGAATTTCGTACTCGCGCACCTTACCGTCTTTGAGTTCCCCCACTAAGGTGGACGCGCCCAAAGACACTTCGTCTAAACCATCACGACCATAGACCACCAAAGCATGCTCAGCACCCAAACGCTCTAAGGCGCGCACTTGGATACCCACCAAGTCAGGGTGAAACACGCCCATCAAGATGTTGGGCGCACTGGCAGGATTGGTGAGCGGCCCAAGAATGTTGAAGATGGTGCGCACGCCCAGTTCTTTGCGAACAGGGGCCACGTTTTTCATGGCAGGGTGATGGTTGGGTGCAAACATGAAACCAATACCGACATCGGCAATGCACTTGGCAATTTGCGCTGGCGGCAGGTTGATATTGACACCCAAGCTCTCCAACACATCGGCGCTGCCGCTTTTGCTGCTCACGCTGCGACCGCCGTGCTTGCTGACTTTGCCGCCAGCGGCAGCCACCACAAACATCGAACACGTCGAAATGTTGAATGTGTGCGAACCATCGCCACCTGTACCCACGATGTCCACCATATGCATGCGGTCGGGCACATCCACTTTGGTAGAGAACTCGCGCATCACTTGCGCAGCAGCGGTGATTTCACCAATCGTTTCTTTCTTCACGCGCAGCGCGGCGATGAAAGCCGACATCAACACGGGAGACATTTCGCCCGACATGATGAGCCGCATGATGTGCAGCATCTCGTCGTGAAAAATCTCACGGTGTTCGATGACGCGTTGCAGCGCCTCTTGGGGCGTGATGGCATACGTATTGGTATTTACAAAGCTTGTCATCGCCAGCCTTTACAGAAAGTTTTTCAGCATGGCATGGCCATGCTCGGTGAGGATGGACTCAGGGTGAAACTGCACGCCTTGAATATCAAGCTCCGTGTGGCGCACACCCATGATTTCGCCATCGTCCGTCCACGCCGTGACCTTGAGGCACGAGGGACAAGATGCACGCTCAATCGCCAAGGAGTGGTAACGGTTGACCGTGAACTTCTCAGGCAAGCCGCCAAACACACCCTCTTGCGTGGTGGTAATGACGCTGGTTTTGCCATGCATCAACGCTTGCGCACGAATGATGTTTCCACCAAACGCAGCACCAATGCTTTGATGCCCCAAGCACACGCCCAAGATGGGCAGCTTGCCTGCGAAATGTTGAATAGCCGCCACCGAAATGCCCGCCTCTGCTGGCGAGCATGGGCCAGGTGAAATCACCAAGCGGTCTGGCTTACGTGCAGTAATACCTTCGAGCGTGATTTCGTCGTTGCGAAACACTTCCACCTCAGCACCCAACTCACCAAAATATTGAACGATGTTGAAGGTGAAGCTGTCGTAGTTGTCCACCATGAGGAGTTTGAGTTTTTTCATTCCAAGCCCTCCTCGACCAATTCACTGGCACGCAACAAGGCGCGCGCTTTGTGTTCAGTTTCTTTCCACTCCAACTCGGGCACCGAGTCGGCCACCACACCTGCGGCGGCTTGCACATAG
>CANGOY010000219.1 GCA_947455585.1 Comamonadaceae bacterium | reverse complement strand
TGCAGCCACCACTTTTGCCCGGTGATTGGCAAGATCTGGATTGGCGTGTTGCCCAACGAACGCACCAACGTCATTGGCTTGTCCAAATACGCACGTTTGGCCGAGTGGGTCATGGGCCGGCCCCAAATTCAAGAAGAGGCAGTCGTCCAATTGGCCGACCTGATTCAAGAAAAAACACAGCCCGATGGCTTGGCCATCGTCATGGAAGCCAGCCACTTCTGCATGTCTTGGCGCGGTGTGAAAGACATGGACAGCAAGATGATCAACTCGGTCATGCGCGGTGCGTTCTTGAAAGACCCCAACTTACGTCGTGAATTTTTGTCTCTCATTCCTAAAGGTTGATGCCATGCTCGTTCGTCTGTTGTATGTGAGCCGTTCCGTCAAACCTGAAACGCCCGAAGAAACCGAATCCATCTTGGCCAGCTCGCGCGAGCACAACATCAGCAACGGCATCACCGGCGTGCTATGTTTTGGTGGTGGCATTTACTTGCAAGCCATCGAAGGTGGCCGCAACCAAGTGAATGCGCTGTACACCCACATCGTCAAAGACCCACGCCACAAAGATGTGGTGATCTTGGCGTATGAAGAAATCTCTGAGCGCCGTTTTGGTGGCTGGACCATGGGCCATGTGCGCTTGGACAAACTCAACCCGTCCATCGTGTTGAAGTACTCTGAAACACCCGAGCTCGACCCCTACGGTGTGTCGGGTCAAGTGTCGTTCGCGCTGCTGGAAGAACTGATGGCCACTGCGTCCATCATCGGCCGCGCTTGATTCTGATTGGCTGCGACTTCAGCAGCAGCCCTTCCAAACGCAAACCCATCGTCGTGGCTGTCGGCCACGCTAAAGCGGGCCGCCTGCAGTTGCAAAGCCTGTTGCGCTTTGACACTCTTGTATCGTTTGTCGATTGGTTAAAACAGCCTCAAGCGTGGGTGGGTGGATTCGATTTACCGTTTGGCTTGCCGCGTGAGTTGGTGGAGACGCTGTGCTGGCCCACTGACTGGCTGGCCTGCATGCAGCGCTACACCGCACTCAGTCGCGCCGAGATACGCGACACCTTCAAAGCCTTTTGCGACGCACGCCCTGTGGGCGGTAAGTTTGCACACCGCGCCACCGACACACCTGCGGGCTCAAGCCCGTCGATGAAGTGGGTCAACCCGCCCGTGGCTTATATGCTGCACGCGGGTGTGCCGCTGCTGATAGAGGCGGGCGTGACGCTGCCCCGTTTGCATGCGCCATCTGTGTCATCGTCCTCGTCATTGCGCATCGCGCTAGAAGCCTACCCGGGCCTGCTGGCCCGTGAACTGATTGGTAACACCAGCTACAAAAGTGACAACAAAGCCAAGCAAACGCCTGAGCGTTTGATCGCCCGTAAGCAACTGCTGCAAGCCCTCGAAGTGGGCCAAACCCGTTTGGGCCTGCGCCTCAAACTCACCCACGCGCAACACGACACCTTGGTGGACGATGCCAGTGGCGACAGCCTAGACGCCGTCCTCTGCATGGTGCAAGTCGCGTGGGCGCAAGCTCAGTACGAGGCGGGTGACGCGCACTATGGGTTACCCGCGTGCGACCCGCTTGAAGGCTGGATCGTTACCGCTTAACTTATGAAGTTATTGGTATTAATTTCTGAACCGTTCTGGCTATAGTTGCACATCACAACAAAGCTGCACGACGCAGGAGTTTTTATGGATCGCAAACACTGGCTGGTGGCCCTGCTGGCCGCCACCCTTGGCGTGCTGGGCACGCTGGGCGGCAGTTTGGTGGCGGGCTATCAGTACGAGCGCGCCGCTGTTAGGCAAGTGCAGCTAGACCTTGCTAAGCACCTTGCTGCCGAACGCGTCGCCGAACTCAAAGCCCTCAAGCAAGCCGGCCTGCGCTACATGAATGCAAGCGATGCGCTGGTTAACCACCTCGTGTTTGCACACGCCCGCGACAAAGCCTTGCCTGACCATCTAGCCCTTGTGCAAAGCGCAGGCAACGAAGTGCTGCTGATGGCCGATGAGGAACTTGCCCGCCAAACCATGGCCCTGAACCAAACCATCGCCCGCTTGCTCACGCCCAGCGCCAAGCCGATGGAGCAACGCTTGGCCGAACTCAACGCCCAAGTGGTGGCGTGGATCAAACAATTCAAACACAGCTTGGATGCTTTGAAAGCTCAGCACGAAGAAGCATTGAGTTTGCGTGCTAGTACGCAGGTGGCAGCTCAACTGAAGCGCTAAGACTGACGACTAACGCTCCGACTCCAAATCAGGAATTCGATTAAACGCAATCCGCATCGGCGCGTGGTCTAGCCCCGCTTGCGCGCTGGCAAAGTACACCGTGTTTTTGCCGTGCTTGCTGTTGAGCGTGTCGATGGCGGCCATCAGTTTGCGGCGGTCTTTGGCAGGGGCGACGCGGGCCGACAACGAGCCTGAAAGGCTAGGCGCAGTGCCTGCCGCCAACGCATCTATTGCAGCATCCGCCGCAGCTTCCTCAAACCCAAACAAATCACCCGTGTGCTGACCCGCTTCAATCAGGCCATGCAGCTGCACGCCCACGCTCACGGGCTGGCGCAGCAGGTGCAGGCCGCTGTGCCACAGCTGCTCTAGCGTGTGCAGCAAAAACGCGGTGTCTTGGGTTTCGCCCACATGCGCGGCGCGGTCGTCACCCATCAGTCCACCGTTACCGCCATAACCGTGGCGGCAGCGCACATGCACGCTCATGCTGGTGGCGTACACGTTTTGTTTGCGCAGGCGCATGGCGGCTTTTTGCGTGAGGCGGTTGAGCACCGCAAACGCGCCTGCGGGGTTGCGCAAATCGGGCGGCAGCACGTGCGAGTGGCCCAGCGACTTGGCCACCGTCTCGCGCGGGCCATACCACTGGCCGCGCAGCTTGTCGTACATCTCGGCCCCCGCCACGCCGCCCCATGCCGTGCGCAGCAGCTCGCGGGGCGCGGCATACAACTGCTCCATTGTGTGAATGCCGCAGCGCTCTAGCCGCTGCACCATGCGCGGGCCAATGCCGTTGATCGCCTTGGGTTTGAGCCCATACAAACGCTGCGGCAGCTCGTGCGCCTCAATCACCGTCAGCCCATCGGGCTTTTGCATGTTCGACGCCAGCTTGGCCAGCAGCGTGTTGGGCGCAATGCCCACCGAGGTGCGCATGCACTCGCCCACCTGCGTCAGCAGCTCGGCCTTGATGCGCTCGGCCAGCCCCACCGCACGTTCGCGCTGTTGCCAGCGGCCTGTCAGCTCGCACTCCATCTCGTCAATCGACAGCACTTGGCGCACGGGGGCCAGCGTGTCCACCACCGCCACGGCTCGGTGGTGCATCTCGACATACTGGGCATGGTCGGCCAGCACGATGGCAATGTCTGGGCACAGCCGCCGTGCCTCGGCCACACCTGTGCCCGTGCCAATACCCAGCGCCTTGGCCTCGTAACTGGCGGCAATGCAGCACGACGTTTCGGCCAGCACCGGCACCACGCCCACAGGCCGCCCGCGCAGCGCGGGGTTGAGCTGTTGTTCAACCGAAGCGAAGTAGCTGTTGAAATCGACGAAGAGGGAACGTAAATTCATCAAATACTGTTTATAAAAACGGGGTATCCCTTTAGCTCCACCGCTTCATTTAAAGGCTTTTTCGACGCTTTTCAACGATCCCTTGGTATGTCACCGGTTTTGTCACAACAGCCTGTTGGAGTAATCG
>CANGOY010000218.1 GCA_947455585.1 Comamonadaceae bacterium | reverse complement strand
GCCCGCTTCAATCAAGGCTTCGGCAGCGCGGTACATGAAGTCGAAGTAGTCGCTGGCTTGGTAGGCCGCATCGTTGCCAGGTTGGCTCCAGCTAAAGCCCAACCACTTCACAGCGTCGATGATGCTGTTGACGTATTCGGTGTCTTCTTTTTCGGGGTTGGTGTCGTCAAAGCGCAGATGGCACACGCCACCGTAGTCACGCGCCAAACCAAAGTTGATGCAAATGCTTTTGGCGTGGCCCACATGCAAGTAGCCGTTAGGCTCGGGCGGGAAACGCGTGCGAATCTTGGCAGGGTCTGGCTCGCCCTTGGCCTGATGCGCTGCGTCCCCTGGGCTGCCCGCCCAGCGGCGGCTGGCGTAAGTGCCTTGGGCCAAATCGTTTTCGATGATTTGGCGCAAAAAGTTGCTGGGTTTGTGGTCTTGTTCTGTCGCGGGGTTGGCGGGTTTCGTCATGCCGTGATTTTAGGCGGGGCAATGCACGTTCTTACGCCGCGCATGCCCTTTGTCTGCGGTAGAGCTTAGATTTTTCGCCCTAAGCGTTTTTCGACTTCTTTCTTTTCCCAATCCGCGCCAAATGGGCTGAAACGCTCGAACACGCGCAAGCCATGAAACAACACGCCAATGCCCCAGCCCATTGCTACCCAGCCCACCCACAAGTACTGCGGGCGTGTCCACAGGTTGATGCCTAGCAAGAGGGTGACGACGATGGCGTATTGGGCCAAGTGCAGGTAAAAGCCCTTGAGCTTGCGCACTTGGGCAAAGGCCAAGGCTTCTTCCGCATCAAAGGCGGCGGGTGTTGTGGGGGCTGTTGCGGTGTTCATGTCGGGCTCCTGAAGTGTTGAGAAATCAATTTCAAACACGGCAGCCAGAGATTTCAATGATTCAGTGCTTGCCACTTGCCCTTGTTCAAGGCGTTGAATGGTGCGCACGCTAAGACCACTGAGGTCAGCCAGTTGTTGTTGTGACCAACCGCGTTGGAGTCTGAGTTTTTGAATCAACATGTGAAGTTCCTGTTTGCCGAGGGCCGTAATCTATTTGTTTTCTTCATAGTTGAACACGTCACAGCACGTCAGCAGGGCGACTTTGGCACGACAGCACCATGACATTGGCGCATGGCGCTGCAAAATTTTAGGTGGCGCAAGGGCAGAGGGGATAATTCAAACCATCTAAGGAGTTGTATGGACATCGTTTTATTGCTCAAAGCCGCCGTGATGGGTGTGGTCGAAGGTTTGACCGAGTTTTTGCCTATTTCATCCACGGGGCACCTCATCCTGGCTGGCGCTTTGCTGGGTATGGATGACGACAAGGCCAAGGTGTTTGACATTGCCATTCAGACCGGCGCTATCTTTGCCGTCATCATCGTTTACTGGCAAAAGATTTTCAGCACCGTGGTGGCTTTGCCCACGCAGGTTGAGGCGCGTCGCTTTGCATTGAACGTGTTCATCGCTTTTGTGCCCGCCGTGGTGCTGGGCTTGTTGTTTGGCAAGTTCATCAAAGCGCATTTGTTCACGCCAACCGTGGTGGCCAGTACCTTCATCATCGGCGGCTTCATCATCTTGTGGGCTGAGGGTTGGGGCCGTGCTAAGCCTCAGGGCGAAGAAGAAGCCGCTGTTGAGCCTGCGCGTATTGAAACAGTGGAAGCCATGTCGCCTATCGATGCCTTGAAAGTGGGCTTGGTGCAATGTTTGGCCATGATTCCAGGCACGAGTCGCAGCGGCGCGACCATCATTGGTGGCATGTTGTTGGGCTTATCGCGCAAAGCCGCCACAGACTTTTCGTTTTACTTGGCCATTCCCACGCTCATTGGCGCGGGTGCGTACAGCCTTTACAAAGAACGCGAGTTGCTTAGCATGGCCGATGCGCCCGTGTTTGCCGTGGGCTTGGTGTTCTCATTCATCAGCGCGTGGATTTGTGTGCGTTGGTTGCTGCGCTACATCGGCAGCCACAGCTTCATTCCATTTGCTTGGTATCGCATTGTGTTTGGCATTGTGGTGTTGGTGACGGCTTGGACTGATATGGTGACTTGGGCTGCTTGATTTTTTCTTGCTGAGCTCGCACAAGGCATGAGGCAGGCGCAGTGGCCTCATGCGGTTACCGAAATCGGCCACTGCACCTGCCTCACGCCTTGCGCTGCGGCGCAGAATTTTTAAAGCTGGCCGCGCTCGCCAGCCTAGCGCATGACAGTTAGCCGATTAAGTTCAGTAAAGCCGTCTCAACAGCCGCCGCTGCGACCAATGGATGCTCCATCGGAAACAGATGCGTGCCATCAATCTTCATCACGCGGCCATGCGTGACGCGACGGCTGAAATCTAAGCCCACTTGTTTCAACTCACGCGATTGCAAGCCTCCTATGAGGGCGGCTTTGCATTTGAGTGGGTGGCGTTTGAAGTAGGTTTCCAAATGGTCGGGTAGGCCGTTGTAAATGGCGCTCTCGACATCGCGGTCAAAGCTCAGCACGCGGCGAGTGCCTTGCGCTGTTTGCTCGTCGTGCGTGCCGTAGGTCACATAGTCTTGCAGCACTTGTGGGTACCACTTGGCAAACACTTTTTTGCTTTGAAAGTGTGCCAGCACTTCGGTCTCGCTGGCCCAAGAGGTGCGGCGTTTGCGGCTAATGGCGGCGGGCGAGAAGGCTTCTGCGCCAGGCACGCGCTTACCCACTTTCAGCAGCTTGGCTTTCCAACCGCCCAGCATGGGGGCATCTAGCAGTACCACGCCACGGACCAGCTCTGGGTGCTTGGCCGCCACCATCATGCTGAGAATGCCACCTAGTGAATGGCCCACCAAAAACACAGGCTCGTCTTTGGCCAAAGGCGCGGCAAAGTCGGTCAGCTGCTGCACCAAGTGCGGCCAGTTGTCTGTGACGGGGTAACGTGGGTCGTGGCCAAATTTGTCGATGGCCTCGACGCGAAAGCCGCGTGCGCGAATGGCGTCCAACATGACGCGGTATGTGCAAGCGGGAAAACTGTTGCCGTGTGAGAAAACGATGAGCGGTTGTGTCATGCCGTTCAGATGAGTTTTTCGTCTGGGGTTTGAATCTTCTTCAAGGCTTGCACGCGCTGCGCAGGTTGCAGCAGCGGTGTAGCGGTTGCTGTGCCGTCCCACACGGGGTCTTCAATGCCATCAAAAACCTCGCGCAGTTTGACGCCCCACGTGTTGTGCATCATCTGGAAGTACGGATTGTTCTCATCGATGCACACCACTTTGTCGCTCTCAAATTTGTCGGCTTCGTACACCACCATGTCGAGTGGCAGGCCCACCGACAGGTTGGATTTGAGGGTGGAGTCCATCGACACCAACGCGCATTTGGCGGCTTCGTCCAGCGGGGTGTCGGGGTGCAGCACGCGGTCGAGCACGGGCTTGCCGTATTTGGATTCGCCAATTTGAAAGTAAGGCGTTTCGGCTGTGGCTTCGATGAAGTTGCCGGGCGAGTACACCTGAAACAAACGCATGCCTTCGCCTGCGATTTGCCCACCAAAGATGAGCGACACATTGAAGTCCACACCGGAGGCTTTGAGGGCTGCTGCATCGCGCTCGTGCACACGGCGAATGGCCGCGCCCAACACGCGCACCGCATCAAACATGCTCTTGGCGTTCCAGATGGTGATGGGGTCGCTTTCGGGCGTGTCTTTGAGTTGCTCGACTTGCAAAATCTCACGCACCGATTGCGAGATAGACAAATTGCCCGCCGACAACAACACCATGAAGCGGTCGCCCGGCTTTTCGTAAACGATCATTT
>CANGOY010000217.1 GCA_947455585.1 Comamonadaceae bacterium | reverse complement strand
GCTGAGTCGAGGCGGCTCATTTGGCCTGCGCCCACGCCCATGGTCATGCCGTTTTTGCAGAACACGATGGCGTTGGATTTGACGAACTTGGCCACTTTCCAAGCGAACAGCAAGTCGTTGAGTTCTTCAGGTGTGGGTTGTTTGACGGTGACGATTTTCAAATCAGCCAAAGCCAACTCGTGGTTGTCGGCGCTTTGCAGCAAGAGGCCCGAGCCCACGCGCTTGGTCTCAATCGCGTTGCGCACGTCGCCGTAGTTAGCGGGCAAGGCGATTTTCATCAAGCGCACATTCACTTTGCTCTTGAACACTTCCAGTGCTTCGGCGCTGAAGTCAGGGGCCATCAGCACTTCGACAAACTGTTTGCTCACCGCTTCGGCAGCGGCTTTATCAACTGGGCGGTTGAAAGCGATGATGCCGCCGAAGGCGCTGGTGGGGTCGGTTTGGAAAGCTTTGCTGTAGGCCTCGAGCGGGTTCGCACCCACGGCCACGCCGCAGGGATTGGCGTGTTTGACGATGACGCACGCTGAGGTCTCGAAGCTCTTTACACATTCCCATGCAGCGTCTGCGTCGGCGATGTTGTTGTAGCTGAGTTCTTTACCTTGCAGCTGCACGCCTGTGGCGAGCGAGCCTGCAGCGAGTGCAAGGTCGCGATACCAAGCGGCCTGCTGGTGGCTGTTTTCGCCATAGCGCAGGTCTTGCACTTTGACGTATTGCTCGTTGAACTGGCCGCTGAATTGGGCGCGCTCGGGCACGTATTCTTCGCTCAGCTTTTCGGCTTCAAAGTTCACGCTCGACAAGTAATTGCTGATGGCACCGTCGTATTGGCTGATGCGGTTGAACGCGGCCACAGACAAAGCAAAGCGCAGTTTGTCGCTCAGCTTGCATTGACCTTGAGCCTTTGATGCTTTGAGTTCAGCAATCACGTCAGCGTATTGGCTAGCGTCGGTGACGATGCCCACGTCTTTCCAGTTCTTGGCGGCAGAGCGGACCATGGCAGGGCCGCCGATGTCGATGTTTTCAATCGCGTCAGCCAGTGTGCAACCGGGCTTGGCCACGGTGGCTTCAAACGGGTAAAGGTTGACGATGAGCAAATCAATCGTGTCGATGTTGTGTGCCTTCAAAGCCGCCATGTGCTCGGGCGTGTCGCGACGCGCCAGCAGGCCGCCGTGCACTTTGGGGTGCAAGGTTTTCACACGGCCATCGAGCATTTCGGGGAAGCCTGTGACTTCGGCCACTTCGGTCACGGGCAAGCCTTGTTCGGCCAAGAGCTTGGCAGTGCCGCCGGTGGAGATGAGGCCCACGCCCAAGGCGTGCAAGTCACGCGCGAGTTCGACGATGCCGGTTTTGTCAGAGACGGAGATGAGTGCTTTCATTGGGGTGCAGTCTTATTTGATGAGTTTGTGATCGAGAAGTTTTTTACGCAGCGTGTTGCGGTTGAGGCCCAGCCATTCGGCAGCGCGTGACTGGTTATGGTCGGCGTGCTGCATCACCACTTCGAGCAGCGGTTTTTCAACAACGCGCACCATCATGTCGTGCATGTTGTCTGGCTCTGTGCCTTTGAGGTCGCGGAAATAGGTTTCGAGGCTGGCACGCACCACCTCTTCAATGTGTTTTTTACTCATGCAAAGCTAACGGTTCTTCTAATAAAACAGGGTCGGGCAAGCGCTCGTGACGCTCGGCCAAGTCATCGAAGAAGGCAGCCACGGCGCGGTGTTGCGACGCGCTGTCTTCTAGGGTGTTCATGTGTTGGCGAAACGCCTCGCCACCAGGCAAGCTGCGGATGTACCAAGCAATGTGTTTGCGGGCGCTGCGCACGCCGGTGCTCTCGCCATACAGGGCGTAGTGCTCGTCCAGATGCGCCAGCAACAAGCGGCTCACCTCTTCCACCAAAGGCTGAGCCAAGTGCTCGCCCGTGGCCAAGTAGTGCGCGATCTCGCGAAATATCCAAGGGCGGCCTTGGGCGGCGCGGCCAATCATCAGCGCGTCAGCGCCGGTGAGCTTTAAAACTTCTTTGGCTTTTTCAGGCGAATCAATGTCGCCATTGGCCACCACGGGCACGCGCACGGCTTTCTTGACAGCGGTGATGGTGTCGTACTCGGCCAAGCCTTTGTAGCCTTGCTCACGGGTGCGGCCGTGCACGGTGATCATTTGCACGCCTGCGGCCTCGGCGGCGCGGGCCAAGGCCACGGCGTTTTTGTGTTCATCGCACCAGCCGGTGCGCATCTTCAAGGTCACGGGCACGTTGTGGGGCTGCGCGGCATCGACCACCGCTTGCACGATGGACATGGCCAATGGCTCGTCTTGCATCAAGGCCGAGCCCGCCCATTTGTTGCACACCTTCTTGGCGGGGCAACCCATGTTGATGTCGATGATTTGCGCTCCGCGCTCAATGTTGTACACCGCCGCCTCGGCCATCATGGCCGCATCAGTACCGGCAATTTGCACGGCGATGGGGCCGCTCTCGCCCGTGTGGTCGGCGCGGCGCGAGGTTTTGAGGCTTGTCCACAAGTCTTTGCGGGAGGTGACCATCTCGCTCACCGCATAGCCCGCGCCCAACTGTTTGCACAACATGCGAAACGGCCGGTCGGTCACGCCAGCCATCGGCGCGACAAACAGGTTGTTTGCCAGTGTGTATGGACCGATGTGCATGGGGTGGGAAGAAGTGAGGGGTGCTTAAAAAGGAGGCGTCATTGTACCTGCCCAAAATTTCAGCATGCGGTCTGCAAATGACGATTTTGTAAGGCTTCGCGAAGGATTTGGCTCATTTGCTAGCTGGCGTCACTACACTGAGGTAATGGAAATATGGATGCAATCTGTGCTGGCCGCCTTGGCCCTGCCTGAATACGGCTTGAGCACCGTGTTTGTCGTGTCGCTAATCTCGGCCACATTGCTGCCGCTGGGCTCTGAACCCGTGGTGTTTGGCTTGGTCAAACTCAACCCCGAACTGTTTTGGCCCGCCATCGCGGTGGCCACCGCTGGCAACACCATCGGCGGCGCCATCAGCTGGTGGATGGGTCACGGCGCGCACAAGGTGAGCGACAAATTGCGCCACAAAGAAACATCAGTGCAAAACGCCCGCGCTCTGCGCTGGCTGCACGCCCTAGGCCCTAAAGCCTGCCTGCTGAGTTGGCTGCCCGGCGTGGGCGACCCGCTGTGCGCTGTGGCCGGTTGGCTGCGCCTACCCTTTTGGCCTTGCGTGGCCTACATGGCAGTGGGTAAGTTTGCGCGGTATGTGGTGATGACGGGTGGGTTGCTTTGGGTGTTTCCGCAGCATTGGGGGATGGGTTAATCATCCCAACAAAAAAGCCGCTTACTGAGCGGCTTTCTCTTTGCTGCAAAGCAGAAGCTTAAGACGAGAACAAGAAGTTCATCACGTCGCCGTCTTTCACCACGTATTCTTTGCCTTCAGCGCGCATTTTGCCTGCGTCTTTGGCGCCTTGTTCACCTTTAAAGGTGATGAAGTCGTCAAAAGCGATGGTTTGGGCGCGGATGTAGCCCTTCTCGAAATCGGTGTGAATCACGCCAGCAGCCTGTGGGCCTGTGTCGCCCACATGGATGGTCCATGCGCGCACTTCTTTCACGCCAGCGGTGAAGTAGGTTTGCAAGCCCAGCAAGGTGTAGGCAGAGCGAATGAGGCGGTTCAGGCCTGGCTCGTCTTGGCCGAGTTCTTTGAGGAACTCCAAGCGGTCAGCGTCTTCCATCTCGGACAACTCGGCTTCAATCTTGGCGCAAATGGCCACCACAGGCGCGTTTTGTGCTTGGGCAAAGGCCTT
>CANGOY010000216.1 GCA_947455585.1 Comamonadaceae bacterium | reverse complement strand
GCAGCCGTCGTGGTGGTAGTACTCGCCTTGGCTCAGCCGCCCTTTGCTAGAGCGCCCGCGCACATCGCGGTAGGTGGGGTGTTGGGTGTGTACGTTCAGGCACACCACCAAGCCCGTGGCATCGACTAGCTTGTAAAAGGCTTCGCGCCATTCGGGCAACAAAAGTTTGTCGTGCAGGTAGTCGGTGGGGGCTTCCGCCTCATGGCCCTTAAAGTCTTTTTCCTCGCCTTCAATCACCAACACAAAGGGCTTGGGCCTGCGCACGCGCCACTGGCAGTTGGCAAATTCCAGCACCGAGGTGGAGGTGTCAGAGAGTGTGGCGGCGTTGTGGCTTGTGTGGGCAGACATGCCCCAATTTTAGAGTTTGTTTAAAACTCAAAACCACCTTGCTTGCGCACCGCTGCAGATGCAGCGCCCGTCAGCAAGTCGGCTAACAGTTCGGCATGCGCAGGGTTTTGTGCATGCGTGCAAATGCCCAATGTGTAGTCGGTACTCAGCTCAAACTCAGCTGGCAATACATCGACCAAGTCCACGCCTTCGGTGTAGTTGATTTCGGTCACTTGGGTGCAGCCAATCAAACCGCTCTCGTCGCTCTTGGCCATTTCGCCCATCGCGGTTGCGCCGTTGGGGAACACGCGAAATTTGCCTCGCATGGTCTCGTCCAAGCCCAAAGCTTTGAGTACGTTCATGAAGTGAATACCTGCCGTGGCTTTGTCTGGGTCTGGAAAGTAAATGCCTTGTGCTGCGCTCATGGCTGCGTGTAGTTCAGCACGCGTATTGACGCTGGGGTGTGTTGTGTCTGTGCGCACAGCCACGCCTGTTTTCACTTTACCTAATGAGCGTGCGCTGCCTGCTACCACATGGCCAGAGGCGATGAGTTGCTCAATCAATGGTTTAGTGAGGATGATCACATCGCAAGCTGCGCCGCCCACCAACTGGTCACGCATTTGGCCCACAGCACTGAACGTGCCGTGAATGGATGTGCCGGTTGATTTTTCAAATTCAGCTTGCACCGCTTTGACCACAGCTGCGGCTGCGCCGCCACTTAATACTTGCATGTTGTTCTCTTTCTGGTGAGGTTTAAGACTGGGCCGATGTGTGGTCGGCCTCGATGGTTTTTAATAGGTTTTCAGGTGTGAACGGCATGGCACGCATGCGCACACCGATAGCATCAAAAATGGCATTGGCAATCGCTGCGCACGTGGGGCCCGAGCTGCATTCGCCAGCACCCAGTGAGGGCTCTTGGGGTTGCGACATGAGGGCCACTTCAACAGCAGGCATGTCGCTGAATTTCAAGATGGGGTAGTTGTCCCAGTTGTTTGAGGCAACACCTTGTGGGCTGAGTTGGGCTGACTCGCACAAGGCCCAGCTGGCCGCTTGCAATGCACCGCCTTCGATTTGGTTGGCTGCACCATCTGCATCCACAACATGCCCTACGTCGACCGCCGTCCACAATTTGTGCAACTTTACTTTTTCTTCCACCACCAGCTCGACCACCACGGCGCAATACGCGCCGGTGTTTTTGTAGCGTGCATAGGCTAGGCCACGCCCCCAGCCTTCGGGTTTGTCAGCAGGTCGGGTTTCAGTCCAACCAGCCATGTCTGCCGCCTTTTGCAGCACAGCCGCTGCGCGTGCTTGCCCTGCGCTGCGCAGGTGTGCCAGACGAAAAGCCAGTGGGTCTTGCGAGGCACGCAAAGCCAATTCGTCCATGACCGATTCGGCAGCGAACACATTGGTGGGTGCGCCCAAGGCCCGCATGGCGGACACGCGAAACGGCATGTTCAACACGCGGTGGTTGAGCACCTTGATGGATGCAATGTCGTAGGGCGGTTGCGCATTACGCTCGGACCCACCGCCCACAGCCATGGCAGCGTTGACAGCCATCGGCACTGGCTGAGGCTGTGCGGTTTGCCAAGTGCCGAGCAATGCAGGTGTTTTGCCGCGACCTGGGCGTGTGCCGTGGCCTTGGCCCCAAACGGTTTGTGTCCATTTGGCAATGTGCCCCTCGGCATTCAAGCCTGCATTAATTTCCACCGCCATGGCCGGCGCCAAAGGTGCATGGCCTAGCTCGGCTTGGCGCGTCCACTGCACGCGCACAGGACGACCCGGTACGAGTTGAGCGAGCCATGCGGCATCAAAGGCCACATCGTCTGCACCGTTATGGCCATAGCAGCCCGCGCCTTCGGCGTGCGATACCTGCACTTGCTCAGGCGCCATGTCAAACGCCAAAGCGATGTCGCGCCGCAAGTTGTAAATGCCTTGGCTGTGGCTCCATACCTCTAGCTGTTGTGCATCCTCGGTCCATTGCGCCAAAGCGCAGCACAGGCCGATGGAGGCGTGTTGCACATAGGGACGATGAAACTCGGCGCGTAGGTATTGCACAGCGTCTGTTGGCGCTTCGCTAGTGATGTCGGCCACCACTGTGGTGTCTAAGTTTTGTGCTTTGAGCCAATTGGGTAAATCGTTGGCATCTGGCACTTCTGCATGGCAGCGCCAAAATTTGCCTTGTGCCACGCCGTCTTCGATGTGCTTCACCACTTTGGATAGAGCGTATTCAGTCTCGGTCAACACGCCCAACAGCAAACCGTCTTGATGCACGCGCAGCACACCGCTTTGTGCCTGCACGTGATGGACCAAGGCTTGCATGTCGTGTGCGATGACGTCAGCTGTGTGTGTGCCTGGCCTGAACACCATGCCGTGGCACATGTTTGGTAACACACGGTCGTGGATGTATTCAAACTCGCCAAACACTTTGCTGGTCACATCGGGGCGAAGCGCTGTTGGCTTGGCCAGCGATGCGTCTATGTCTTGCTCAGCGAGGGGCGACTGCGCTTGCGCGGTGTCGATGGTGCTTTGCCACATCTCTGCAGATGTGAGTTCAGCGAAGCTGGCAGTTTGTGTTGCGCCTCGCACAGAGAATTCGCCACTCACACAACGCACAGCCAACACGTCTACACCGCAACGCTGTGCCATTGCCAAGCGGCACATTTCTCGCCAATGCGCGGCTGCGCATCGCAGGGCTGTGCCCGAGTGCTGGACTGACAAGCTGCCGGACGTCACCGCTTCGTCTGGACTGGTTTGGGTGCTGGCGGGCACCATGTCGATGAGTGAGGGTGAGAGCCGCAACTCTTGCGCCACTATCAGCCGCAATGCGTGCGAAATGCCTTGCCCTAAATCGACCTTGCCAGATAACGCCTGCACTTGACCCGATGCGCCCAAGCCCAACCATTGACGCAATAAGGGATGTGCTTTGAGCGATTCAGACATCACACTGCCGCAGACTTGGATGCTGCTTTTTCAATAGCCCGTATCACGCGGTTGTGCGCACCGCAGCGGCACAAATGGCCGTCAAGCACTTGCACAATCTCTTGTCGCGTGGGGTGTGCTTGGCGTTGTAGCAAAGCGGCAGCCGACATCAAGATGCCACTGGTGCAAAAGCCGCATTGCATGGCTTGCTCTTCGATGAAGGCAGTTTGCAAAGCATGTGGCGCCTCGCGTGTGCCTAGGCCTTCCACTGTGGTGATGTGATTGCCTTCTACCGACCACAGTGGGGTTTCGCAGGCTGCCATGGCATGGCCATCGACCATCACCCGGCAAGCGCCGCAGGCGCCTTGACCGCAACCCATGCGGGTGGCTTTGAGGTGCAGGGTGTTGCGCAACACATCGAGCAGGCTTTGCCCGCTGTCGCCTTGCACCGACACCTCGCGCCCGTTGACGTGAAACGCCACCACGGTCTGACTCATGGATTAGTCTGCCTTAGCGCCTGAGACCTTGACGATGTTGG
>CANGOY010000215.1 GCA_947455585.1 Comamonadaceae bacterium | reverse complement strand
CGAATCCGTGGTGCGCTTGGCTGAAGCTGCGCGCGAGAAATATGGTTTCAACGACTTCAAACTCAAAGGCGGCGTATTAGAGGGCGAAGCAGAAATCGAAGCTGTCACCGCCCTGCACCAACGCTTTCCCGATGCGCGCATCACGCTGGACCCCAATGGCGGCTGGCTGCTCAAAGATGCTGTGCGCTTGATGCGCGACATGCGCGGCGTGGTGGCTTATGCCGAAGACCCATGCGGTGCAGAAGAAGGCTTCAGCGGGCGCGAGGTGATGGCCGAGTTCCGACGCGAAACCGGCTTGCCCACCGCCACCAACATGGTGGCCACCGACTGGCGACAAATGGTGCATTCACTCTCGCTACAAAGCGTAGACATTCCCTTGGCAGATCCTCACTTTTGGACCATGGCCGGCTCGGTGCGCGTAGCACAAACCTGCCGTGACTGGGGACTAACGTGGGGCTCGCACTCCAACAACCACTTTGATGTGTCGTTGGCCATGTTCACGCATGTGGCCGCCGCAGCACCAGGCAAGGTCACCGCCATCGACACCCATTGGATTTGGCAAGACGGCCAAGGCCTCACCAGAGAGCCTTTGCAAATCGTCAATGGCCATGTAGAAGTGCCCAAGAAGCCAGGCCTAGGCGTGGAGCTAGACATGGTCGAGGTTGAGAAAGCCCACCAGCTTTATCTGCAACACGGCTTGGGCGCACGCGATGACGCCGTAGCCATGCAATACCTCATCCCTGGCTGGACGTTTGACCACAAGCGCCCCTGCATGGTTCGATAAATTTCCCCAACTTTCAAATCTCTCTCATGCGCCCCAACAAACTTCGCGAAATTTGGCAATCAGGCGGAGCCGTTGTCAACGGCTGGCTGGCCATTCCCAATAGCTTTTCTGCCGAAACCATGGCCCATCAGGGCTGGGATTCCCTCACCATCGATTTGCAACACGGCGTGGTCGACTACCAAGCGATGGTCCCCATGCTGCAAGCCATCTCCACCACAGCCACCGTGCCTGTGGTGCGCGTACCATGGCTGGAACCCGGCATCTTGATGAAGACATTGGATGCAGGCGCGTATGGGGTGATTTGCCCCATGATCAACACCAAAGAAGACGCCCAAAAACTGGTGGCCTACACCCACTATGCGCCTAGAGGCACACGCAGCTTTGGTCCTGTGCGTGCCCTGCTATACGGTGGTGCCGACTACCCCAAACACGCGAACGACACCATCGTCACCTTCGCCATGATTGAGACCGCAGCGGCCTTAGAAAACTTGGATGAGATCCTCAGCGTCGAAGGCTTGGATGCCATTTACATCGGCCCCTCT
This sequence comes from Comamonadaceae bacterium, assembly GCA_947455585.1. Taxonomy (GTDB): domain Bacteria; phylum Pseudomonadota; class Gammaproteobacteria; order Burkholderiales; family Burkholderiaceae_C; genus Limnohabitans. The sequence goes on along the minus strand of CANGOY010000215.1, from coordinate 2,534 downwards.
GACTTGTCATTGGCCTTGGGCTGCAACCCCACCTTTGATGACCTCGACCCCAAAGCAGCCGAAGCGGTGGACCATATCTTGGCACGTGCCAAAGCACACGGTGTGGTGGCCGGCATTCACAACGGCACGCCAGAGTCTGCGCTCAAGCGCATTGCTAAAGGCTTTCAATTCGTCACCGTCAGTTCAGATGCTCGTTTGATGGCCGCAGGTGCGCAACAAATCATTTCAAAAATGCATGCCTCGAAGACGACAACATCTTCTGGCACTTACTAATTTTTCAAAGGAAGTTTTCATGAAAATCGGTTTCATCGGCTTAGGCATCATGGGCTCACCCATGGCACAACACTTGTTGGCAGCCAAGCACGACTTGTTCGTTCGCACGCGCAGCAAAGTACCTGCAGAACTCTCCAGCGCACACATTTGTGCCACCAATGCCGACGTGGCTCGCGCAGCAGACATCATCTTTTTGATGCTGCCAGACACGCCCGATGTGGAAGCTGTACTGTTTGGCAAAGACGGCGTAGCCGAAGGTTTGAGCCAAGGCAAGATCGTGGTGGACATGAGTTCCATCTCGCCGATGGACACCAAAACTTTTGCACAAAAAATCAATGCACTGGGCTGCGAGTATCTGGATGCGCCCGTCTCAGGCGGCGAGGTGGGGGCCAAAGCAGCCAGCCTCACCATCATGGTGGGTGGCTCAGAAGCCACGTTCAACACTATCAAACCTTTGTTTGAATTGATGGGCAAGAACATCACGCTTGTGGGCGGCAATGGCGATGGTCAAACCACCAAAGTGGCCAATCAAATCATCGTGGCCTTGAACATTGCTGCGGTGGGCGAAGCATTGCTGTTTGCCAGCAAAGCGGGTGCTGATCCAGCCAAAGTGCGTGCAGCGTTGATGGGTGGCTTTGCCTCTAGCCGTATTTTGGAAGTGCATGGGGAACGCATGATCAAGCGCACCTTTGCCCCTGGTTTTCGCATTGCTTTGCACCAAAAAGACTTGGCCTTGGCCCTTACCGGTGCCAAAACCATTGGCGTGTCGCTGCCACAAACTGCATCGGCCGCACAGCTAATGCAAGCATGTGCATCGAATGGGTGGGACCAACTAGACCACTCAGCCTTAGTGAAGTCGCTCGAACTCATGGCGGCACATGAGGTGGCAAAGGCATAAATAAAGCTTCATTCAAAAAAATAAACCCGCCTAAAGCGGGTTTATTTTTGGGCATCTAACTAACTCAAACGCCAATTCAATCTTCAATCTTCGATCTTCCAAGTGGGCAAACGCCACTCAAACTGCAGCGCCGCCAAGCGCAGCAGCGTGACAGTGGCTGCTCCAATAGCAACCACGGCATTCGGATCAAAACCCAAGTAGTGCAACACCACCACCACCCAGCCACCCGCAAACGCACATACAGCGTAGGGATGGTGATCATGAAATGCTGTGGGAATTTCATTGCACACGATGTCACGTAACACGCCGCCAAAGGTGGCGGTGATGACGCCCATCAATACAGCAATAAGCGCGGGCATTTGCATACCTAGTGCGATTTGCGTGCCACTTGCCGCAAACAAGCCCAGCCCCAAGGCATCAGGCCACTGCATGGATTTTTCAGTGGGTTTGAAGTGCTTGGCACGCATCAGCACCATGGCGGCAATGCACAGCGCCAACACCGTCCACACATACCAAGACTGTTCAATCCAAAACAAGGGGCGACGGTCCAGCAGCACATCGCGCAGCGTGCCGCCACCAAAGGCCGCCACACTGGCCACGGCGCACACGCCCACGGCATCGAGCTTTTTGCGGGCAGCTTCCATCACACCAGACAAGGCAAAGGCCACCGTGCCCGCTACTTCAATGCTGGTCTGCACCCCTGAGAGGGTTTGCGTCGTCAAAACGTCCATCTACTTAATCCCTTTTAGCGCACCAAAGGTGTAAGTGTCGCACCTTCAATATGGTGCTTGGCCATGGCTCAATTGACCCACAAAAAAGTGATATCTCAGTTGCTGCGAAAATACGGGCATGACATATAGCGTGAAAGAAATGTTCTACACCATGCAAGGTGAAGGCGCCAATGCAGGGCAACCCGCCGTGTTTTGCCGTTTCGCCGGTTGCAACCTGTGGAGCGGTCGCGAAGAGGACCGCAGCTCAGCCATTTGCCAGTTCTGCGACACCGAATTTGTGGGCACCGATGGCACGCATGGCGGCAAGTTCGACAGCGCGCAAGCCTTGGCCGCAGCAATTGCCAGCTTTTGGCCCGCCAGTGACTCTAAACATCGCTTTGTGGTGCTAACCGGTGGTGAGCCCTTGCTACAAGTGGACGAGGCTTTGGTCGACGCCCTGCACGCGCAGAGCTTCACCATCGCGGTCGAAACCAATGGCACGGTCATGCCGCCCAAAGGCATTGACTGGCTTTGCATGAGCCCCAAAGCGGGTAGTCAGCGCGTGGTGGAAACTGGCCAAGAGCTCAAACTGGTATTTCCGCAAGTAGGCGCAGAGCCTGCGGTGTATGAATCTTTGAATTTTGAAAATTTCT
>CANGOY010000214.1 GCA_947455585.1 Comamonadaceae bacterium | reverse complement strand
GGAAAAATACCTCGCCACTTGCGCCAACCACTGGATGCCGCAAGAAGTGAACATGACACGCGACATCGCCTTGTGGAAGGACCCCAATGGTCTGACCGATGACGAACGACGTTTGATCATGCGCAACCTCGGCTTCTTCGTGACTGCCGACTCTTTGGCTGCCAACAACATCGTGTTGGGCACTTACCGCCACATCACGGCGCCTGAGTGCCGTCAGTTCTTGTTGCGCCAAGCGTTTGAAGAAGCGATTCACACACACGCGTACCAATACATCGTCGAGTCTTTGGGCTTGGACGAAGGCGAAATCTTCAACGCGTACCACGAAGTCAAATCCATCCGTGACAAAGACGAGTTCTTGATTCCGTTCATTGAAGCCATCATGGACCCCAACTTCCACACAGGCACGGCACAAACCGATCAAACGCTCTTGAAATCGTTGATCGTGTTCGCTTGCTTGATGGAAGGCTTGTTCTTCTACGTAGGTTTCACACAAATTTTGGCCTTGGGTCGCCAAAACAAAATGACAGGTGCCGCTGAGCAGTACCAATACATCTTGCGCGACGAGTCCATGCACTGCAATTTCGGCATCGACTTGATCAACCAAATCAAACTGGAAAATCCACATTTGTGGACAGCCGAGTTCAAGGAAGAAATTAAAGCTTTGTTCATGCAAGCTGTTGAGCTCGAGTACCGCTATGCCGAAGACACCATGCCACGTGGCGTACTGGGCTTGAATGCGTCGATGTTCAAAGGCTACTTGCGCTACATCGCCAACCGCCGTGCTACACAAATCGGTTTAGAAGCCCTGTTCCCCAACGAAGAAAACCCGTTCCCTTGGATGAGCGAAATGATCGACCTCAAGAAAGAACGTAACTTCTTCGAAACCCGTGTGATTGAGTACCAATCTGGTGGTGCTCTGTCTTGGGATTGATGGCTTAAACACACACATGTCACCCACTTTGTTCACCACACCCACAAGCATCTGCTCACGCGGCGTGGTGGTGGACGCACCCTGTTCATGGGGTTGGACCCGGGTCCAGCGCCATGAATCGCTTTGCACACAAAAACCAGTGCGAAGTGTTTTTCACCCAATGATCTAAATTCGATCTAGGAGAACAGAAAATGGCAACTGCAAAAAAACCGGCCGCTAAAAAGGCCCCTGCAAAGAAAGCTGTCGCGGCCAAAAAGCCAGCAGCTAAAAAAGTCGCGGCTAAAAAGCCAGCAGCTAAAAAAGTAGCGGCCAAGAAGCCAGCTGCTAAAAAAGTTGCAGCTAAGAAGCCAGCTGCTAAAAAAGTAGCGGCCAAGAAGCCAGCTGCGAAGAAAGTTGCGGCTAAGAAGCCAGCAGCTAAGAAAGTAGCAGCCAAAAAGCCAGCCGTTAAAAAAGCTGCTGCTAAAAAGCCTGCTGCAAAGAAAACAGCTGCTAAGAAAGTAGCTAAGAAAACAGCTGCCAAAAAGCCTGCTGCTAAAAAACCAGCTGCTAAAAAAGCCGCTAAAAAGCCTGCTGCAAAGAAAGCTGCGAAAGCACCCGCTGCCCGCGCACAGACCACGTTGAACCCACAAGCTGCTTGGCCTTTCCCAACAGCTAGCAAGCCTTAATCTTCACCGATCAAGGCCACGGTTTACCGTTAGCTCAAGCCCGACGCCGCAAGGCCTCGGGCTTTTTCTTGGCCCCACCCCATGACGCTGCCTCAAACCACTTACCTTCGCTTGGAGAAAACAGGCGCCGTGATTGTGGATATCCACGTTATCCCCAACGCCTCACGCACACAGGCCGATGGCGAACACGATGGCGCCCTACGCGTGCGCTTGCACGCCCCGCCCGTGGATGGCAAAGCCAACTTGGCACTCATCGCATGGTTGGCTGACACTTTGAACCTTGCCAAGCGCGATGTGGCACTGATTCGCGGACAGACGTCCAAACGAAAACAGCTGCGGGTGAGCGCAGCTGCTTGCATCAAAGCCGATTGGTCAGCTTTGGTGAGTTAAAGGCGGCAGGACTAAGCGGTGATCAAACCATCCACGCTGTAGTTCTGAGGGCCACGCTGCGCAATTTTGAGCGCACCCACTTGGTTGCCCAAAGCGGCGCACTTGGCCAAAGACCAACCTTGCTCCAAACCAAACAACAACGCACCGCGCAATGCATCACCGCAACCTGTGGGGTCAACCACCGCTGCAGCTTTGACGGGCGGTACCAGGGTCTTCTCGCCGTCAATCCACACTTCGCAACCTTCGGCACCTAAAGTCACCACCAGGCCCTTCACGCGGCGTGAAATGTCGGCATGGCTCAAACCTGTGCGGTCGCTCAACATCTTGCCTTCGTAGTCATTCACCGTCACCCAAGTGGCTTGGTCAATGAAGCGCATCAGGTCAGCGCCATCAAACATAGGCAGGCCTTGACCTGGGTCGAAGACAAAAGGAATGTCAGCCGCTTTGAGCTGCTCGGCGTGTTGAATCATGGCATCGCGGCCATCTGGAGAGATGATGGCCAGCTTGATGTCGTCGCGTTTTTCAATCTTCGTGATGTGCGCTTGCATCATCGCGCCGGGGTGAAAGGCCGTGATTTGGTTGTTGTCACGGTCGGTCATGATCATGGCTTGCGCGGTGTAACTGCCTTCAACTTGGCGCACATACTCTGTCGAGATACCCAAGGTTTTGAGGCGCTGCAAATAATCAGCCGCATCGGTACCCAACGTGGCCATGGGTACGGGTGTGCCGCCCAAAACTTTCAAGCTGTAGGCAATGTTGCCAGCGCAGCCGCCAAAGTCACGACGCAAAGCAGGCACCAAGAACGACACGTTCAAGATGTGCAATTGGTCGGGCAAGATTTGCTCAGCAAATCGACCTTCAAAACTCATGATGGAGTCAAACGCGAGCGAGCCACAAATCAGCGATGCCATACAAGGACTTTCAAAAAATTAAGGATAAAAAACGAAGGCGCGAAAACCGGTTACACGTTTGCTCACCTTGTCGTCTAAGTCGAAGTTCAAGGTCGAGCGCACATCGCGTAAGGCTTGCACATGGTTTTTGCCTGACAACTCTTCGGCTGTGAATACACGACGCACCAAGACTTGGTCTTGCAAATCGGTCAGGCTTAACTCCAAAGCAGGCATGGCCACAGGGTGGTGCTGCGTGTTTTTCAAACGCAATTGCACGGTGTAGCCGCCTTGTGGGCTTTCGGTGAAGCTGCTGCTTTCAATCAACACGGCATCTGGCTCACGCGGCCAAGTGACTTCACAGGCGCACAGGGCCGACAGCAAGGGGCGCAAAGCGGGCTCTTCAGCAGCCAGCCAATTACGTTGCGCAACCACAAACTGCATTAGCAAAGCCAACACCAACACACAGGCACCGATCAGCCACCCCAAAGGTAAAGCTGTATCGGTGTTTTCAGCAGGCTCTGGATTTACCGAAGAAGGCTTGACCTCATGGGCAGCCACAGCAGGCGCCATCGCGGCGCGAAACAACGAAGGCGCATCTGCACTAGGCAAAGGTGGTGCCGGAATATCAGGTGGCGTTTCAAAATGCAGCGCCGCCTCAAAGACATGCGAACAACGACCACACCGCACCCACCCTTTGGCCAGCTCAAGCTGTTGGGGCGACACCTTGAAGGCGGTCTCGCATTGGGGGCAGTGGGTGATGTGCATCAGCAGGTGGCGGTCATCAAAATCCAACCATCTTCCGCGTCGCTCACTTGCAGTGTGCAATACGGCGCGTAAGCGTCTTTGAGCTCTTGGGCTTGTCGCTCAAGAATGCCCGCCAACACCAAGTGTCCGCCTGCGGCCACATGGCTGCGCAACAACGGTGCCAACACTTTGAGCGGCGTAGCTAAGATGTTGGCCAACACAGTTTGGTAGTGGCCCGTGGCTTTATC
>CANGOY010000213.1 GCA_947455585.1 Comamonadaceae bacterium | reverse complement strand
CAGCAATGTTTGGCTGAGCGCGGCTACCAAGTCATTGGCTGGCACTGAGTTTTAGGCGGCTATGAGCAAAGCCTTCACGCGTGAGACCGATGGCGAGGACGACGACCTTGTCTTGCCGCCTTTGCCCGCGGGCAGCAAAAACTACATCACGCCCCTAGGCTACGCCACACTTCGCGCGGAGTTGTTTGAGCTGATTGATAACGAACGTCCGCGCATTGTGGAAATCGTGCATTGGGCCGCCAGCAATGGCGACCGCTCTGAAAACGGCGATTACCACTACGGTAAAAAGCGCCTGCGCGAGATTGACCGCCGCATCCGCTTCTTGACCAAGCGCCTTGAGATTGCCGAAATCACCGACCCTAGCAACCACCACGGCAAAGACCAGGTGTTCTTCGGTGCCACCGTCACGTATGTGGACGAGGCCGATGTGGAACGCACCGTCACTATCCTAGGCATTGACGAGGCTGACAGTTTGAAAGCCGAAGTGACGTGGGTGTCGCCCATTGCACGCGCTTTGCTCAAAGCACGCGAAGGCGATGTTGTGAAGCTGGTCACGCCTGTGGGCGTGCAAGAAGTGGAAGTGGTAGAAGTGCGTTACCCCGCACCTGAAGCTGAAAAAGCTTAAGCCTCGCGCCCCACACCCGACACAATGCGCTGCGCTTGCAGCACAGCAGGCACGCGGCGTAAGTTGCCCAACACAGCCTCTAAATGCGCTTTGTCGCGAACGGTGAACACAAAGCGCAAATCAAATGCTTCTTGGCCCGTCACCTCATCGGCCATCAGCACGTGGGTAATGTCGGCTTCGGCCCCTGTGATGGCCGAGGCCACGCGAGCCAGCACACCTTTGCCGTTGCTCACCGTCACCACGACGGCCACTTCAAAGGTGCGCGCGGGCTCATCCGACCATTCCACGGCAATGAAGCGCTCGCTGTCTTTGTATTTCAGGCGTTGGGCCACGCCGCATTGGTCGGTATGAACGACCAAACCTTCGCCCCGACCCAGATAGCCCACGATGGCATCGCCCGGCACGGGGCGGCAACAAGTGGCGTATTGCACCGATGCGTTTTCGCTGCCATCCACCGTCACGCTGCCTTGCGACACGGTTTCGTGAGCGGTGAAGCGCTCGCGGCTCAGCAGCAATGCATCGGGCTTTTGGCCCATGTCTGACAGCAGCGTTGCCAAGCGTTTGGCCACAATGCTGGCCACACGTTTGCCTAAGCCGATGTCGGTCAGTAGCTCTGCCTTGGTTTTGCTGCCGGTGAAGTGCAGTAGTTTTTCCCAAATTTGAGCGTGTGCCTCATCTTGCGCGGGCAAGTCTTGAATACCTTCGGCGCGCAGTGCTTGGGCCAGGAGCTTTTTACCCAAGTCTTGCGACTCGGAGTGCGCCATGGTCTTGAGGTGATGGCGAATTTTTGAACGCGCGCGACCCGTGCGCACAAAGCCCAACCAAGCAGGGTTGGGCGAAGCCACTGCGGAGGTGACGACCTCAACAATGTCGCCATTGCGCAGCTCTGTGCGCAGCGGCACTTGCTCGCCGTTGACCTTGGCTGCCATGGTGCGGTCGCCCACATCGCTGTGGACGGCATAGGCAAAATCGACGATGGTCGCGCCGCGCGGCATCGCCATGATTTTGCTTTTGGGTGTGAACACATACACAGCATCTGGGAACAGGTCGACTTTGACGTGGTCCCAAAACTCGGTGGCGTCGCGAGTTTCGTCTTGAATGTCCAGTAACGATTGCAGCCACTGGTTGCCCAAGTTGGCATTGGCTTCGTTGCTCGAACCTTTGTCTTTGTATAGCCAGTGTGCAGCCACGCCAGTTTCAGCAACAAGGTGCATGGCCTCGGTGCGCATTTGAAACTCCACGTTCAAGCCCGATGGCCCCACGATGGTGGTGTGCAGCGATTGGTAGCCGTTAAGCTTGGCAATGGCAATGTGGTCTTTGAACTTGCCCGGCACCGGCTTGTACATCTGGTGCAAGACGCCCATGGCGGTGTAGCAGTCAATCACCTCGGGCAGGATGAGGCGAAAGCCATAAATGTCTGTCACTTGCGCAAAGCTCAGGTGCTTGCCGTCCATCTTTTTGTAGATGGAATACAGCGTTTTTTCGCGGCCAGAAATGCGTACCTTGAGGCCCGCTTTGGCAAATGAAGCTTCGACTTCTTGCTCCACCTTTTGCATCAAATCGCGACGGCGATGGCGGGCTTTTTGAATGGCTTTGTTCAGCACCTTGTGACGCCATGGCCACAGGTATTGGAAGCACAGCTCTTGAAGTTCGCGGTAGGTTTGGTTCAGGCCCAAACGGTGGGCGATGGGCGCGTAAATTTCCAGTGTTTCGTTAGAGATGCGGCCCCACTTGGCGCGGGGCATGTCGCCCATGGTGCGCTTGTTGTGGCTACGGTCGGCCAGCTTGATGTGGATGACGCGCACATCGCGGGCCATGGCCAGCAGCATCTTGCGAAACGACTCAGCTTGGTTCTCTTCGCGGGTGTTGAACTCCAGCTTGTCGAGCTTGGTTAGGCCATCCACCAATTCGGCCACTTGAATGCCGAAGCGCTCAATCAAATCGGTTTTGGTGATGCCGCAGTCTTCCATCGCGTCGTGCAGCAGCGCGGCCGATAGGGCTTGTGCGTCTAGCTTCCATTCCGCGCATTGCGCGGCCACGGCGATGGGGTGGGTGATATAGGGCTCGCCACTGCTGCGCAACTGGCCCAAATGTGCCTCGTCGGCATAGCGGTAAGCGCGGCGCACCATGTCTAAGCCCTCAGCATTGAGGTAGCCTAGTTTTTCAGTCAACGCAGCAAAGCTAGCCGCTGCCGCATTGGCTGCGGCGGCGCTTCCAGGTATGGAAGCTGGGGGCTTTGAGGTGGATGGTGTGACGCTCATGGTGAATACTTTACCCGCAATGAAAAAAGCACCGACAGTGCGGTGCTTTTCAGGTGGGGCAGCCCCAATTTAGCCTGGTACTTTTTTCAGCATCTCAACGCCGATTTGGCCAGCAGCGATTTCGCGCAAAGCGGTCACGCAAGGCTTGTTCTTGCTTTCGACCTTGGCAGTGTGGCCTTGGCTGAGCATACGAGCGCGGTAAGTGGCGCACAGCACCAATTGAAAGCGGTTAGGGATTTGCTCGAGGCAATCTTCAACAGTGATGCGGGCCATGTGGATACTCCAGAATTCAGGTGATGTTCAGGGCTTGAAAGATATCAGCCCGAGCCCGGCGCTGTGCCAGGTATTTGAGGCGCTGCGCATGAACAATCGCTTTCAGGTCGAACAGGGCGGTCTCAAACAATTCGTTGATTATAACGTAGTCAAATTCTCGGGCCTGTGCCATCTCGTCGGCGGCGTTTTGTAGGCGCAGGTCAATGATGTCGGGGGCGTCTTCGCCACGGTTGTGCAGGCGCGACTTTAGTTCTTCCCAGCTCGGCGGCAAGATGAAGATGAGCACCGCATTGGCAAACAGCTTTTTGACTTGAATCGCGCCTTGGAAGTCGATTTCTAAAATCACGTCTGCGCCTTGGGCAATGCGGTCTTCAATCGCTTTGCGCGATGTGCCGTAGCGTTGGCCGTGCACATTGGCCCATTCCAAAAACGCGTTGCCTTCAACCATTTGGTCAAACTCGGGCGGCGATACGAAGAAGTATTCGCGGCCATGCTTTTCTTGGCCACGTGGCTGGCGCGTGGTGTGCGACACGGAAGGGCGCACTTTGGCGTCGAGTTCCATCAAGGCTTTGACGAGGCTCGATTTGCCAGCCCCGCTGGGGGCTGCGACCACAAAGAGGTTGCCTGGGAAGTTGTCCATTATTCGATGTTCTGTACTTGTTCGCGGAGTTGTTCGATCAACACTTTCATGTCCACCGAAATACGGGTCATTTCCATCGTGGCCGACTTGGAGCCCAAGGTGTTGGCTTCGCGGTGCAGCTCTTG
>CANGOY010000212.1 GCA_947455585.1 Comamonadaceae bacterium | reverse complement strand
GCCACGTTTTGCACGATGACGCGCTTCAACACGGCGAGGTCTTCCACGGTGGTGATGTAGTTCAAGCCAAGGTGGTCGCCCATGCCGATGTTGGTGACCACGGCCACTTGGCAACGGTCAAAGGCCAAGCCTTCGCGCAACATACCGCCGCGTGCGGTTTCAAGCACTGCAGCGTCTACATCTGGGTGAGCCAGCACATTGCGTCCGCTGCGAGGCCCACTGCAATCGCCGCTGTCTGTTTGACGGCCGTTCACATACACGCCATCGGTGTTGGTCATGCCCACGCGCAAACCATTGGCGCGCAGCAGGTGAGAGGTCAAACGCACGGTGGTGGTCTTGCCGTTGGTGCCTGTCACGGCAATCACCGGAACACGCCCATCACCGCCATCCGGGAACATGGTGGCCATGACTGCCTCGCCCACATCACGGCCTTTGCCGAAAGATGGGCTCAGGTGCATGCGCAAGCCTGGGGCTGCGTTGACTTCCACCACACCGCCGCCTTGTTCTTCGAGTGGGCGCAACACGGATTCACACACGACGTCGACACCGCAAATGTCTAGGCCCACCATTTGTGCGGCGGCAATGGCACGCAGGGCGACTTCGGGGTGCACGTCATCGGTCACATCGGTGGCGGTGCCGCCGGTGGACAGGTTGGCGTTGTTGCGCAGAATCACACGTGCGCCTTTGGCGGGAACCGATGTGGCCTCGTAGCCTTGTTCTTTCAGGCGCGCGATGGCGATGTCATCAAAGCGAATTTTGGTCAATGAGGTGGCATGGCCTTCGCCACGGCGGGGGTCGGCGTTGACGATGTCGACCAACTCACGCACGGTGTTTTTACCGTTGCCAATCACCAATGGAGGTTCGCGTCTTGCGGCGGCCACCAGCTTGTTGCCGACGACCAATAAACGGTAATCACTGCCTTGCAGGAAGCGCTCAACCAACACATCGTCGCGGTGAGCAACTGCAGCCACATAAGCCGCTTTCACACCTTCTTCGGTGGTGACGTTGACAGAAATGCCTTTGCCTTGGTTGCCATCGCGCGGTTTGACCACCACAGGAAGGCCAATCTCTTGGGCTGCTGCCCAAGCGTCTTCAGGGCTGGTGACGGGGCGGCCCAAAGGCACAGGTACACCAGCTGCGTGCAGCAGCTTTTTGGTGAGTTCTTTGTCTTGTGCGATGGACTCGGCAATGGCGCTGGTCGAGTCAATTTCAGCGGCTTGGATGCGGCGCTGTTTGCTACCCCAGCCGAGCTGAACCAAACTGCCTTCGGTCAAGCGACGGAAAGGAATGCCACGCGCAATGGCAGCGTTGACGATAGAGCCTGTGGATGGGCCTAAGCGAATGTCTTCGTCAAGTTCACGCAGTTGGTGAACAGCGGCGTCTACATCAAAGCTGGTGTTGTTGAATGCAGCGAGGCACAGCTCGTGAGCCAGTTTGATGGCCAAGAAGCCCACTTGCTCTTCGGTGTACTCGACCGCGACTTGGAACAAACCGTGGTCGGTGGTGGCGGTGGTGCGGCTGAAAGTGACAGGGCAGCCCGCTTCAATTTGCAAATGCAAAGTGGCAGCTTCCAGCGCATGCGCCATGCTGAGCTTGACCTTGTGTTGCGTCGGCTGCAAGTTGCCTACGCCTGGGAACAAGTTGCGTAAGCGACCTTCAAAGTCGGGGTGTTCGCTCAGGTCGATTTCACCGGCCTCGCAAGTGACCATGGCTTCCACGGCGGTGTGACGGGTCCAGAGGTTTGGGCCGCGCAGGGCGCGGATACGAGAGACTTCCATTAGCCATTCATCCTTGCAACGTCTTTGGCAACGTGTTGGTTTTGTTGTCCGAAATTTTTCAAGCCAGCGCGAATCAGCAGAGGCGCAACGTCCAGTGACCAAGCAGCAGCCACGGCGGCTAGCAGGGTTGAGATTTGCAAGCCGTCTTTGAGCAGACGTGCAATCAACTCGAGGTCGAGGTGGAACAACTGAGTTTCTTGGTCGCCACGCGCCAAAGTCACGTGACCGTCTTTGCAGAACACACCGCGACCACCGGCTTGCAAGTGCGCCATCAAGGTGGCGTTGTCTTGCGACTTGGCGTAGTAAACGACTTCGCCATCGCTCAACTCGGCCAAGGTGGTCACGGCTTCTTCGTCAGCGTTCAACACGGCAGAGCCTTCTGGCAACACCAAGTCGATTTGCGTGCGAACCACGGTGCGCATTTGTTCAGGCGTTTGAATGTCGTGCTTGTCAATCAAGGCTTCTGTGGTGTCCGGCATGTTGGTCACAATGCCGACCAAACAGCGGTCATAGGCCAAGCCTTCGTCCAAGATGTGTGCAGGCGTGGTTTCAAACACGGCAGCATCCAAGGCGCGGTTGATGAGCAAACGCTCGGAGGCTTCAAAGCTGCGAGAGTCTGATTTGCCCAAGTGCTGCTGGTCCATGTACAGCCCGTCTTTGCAGGCCAAGCCGGTGCGTTTGCCTGAGAGGTGCAACAACCAAGCCACGAGTTGCGACAACTCAGTGGTTTGTTGGCTGCCCACAATGCCCACGACAGGAATGCGACCCGACTCGTTGGGGCCAAACAGGTGTTCGACGATGGCTTTGCCCACAGGGCGGGGTTGGCCCACTGCGGGTTTGACGTGCATCAGCAAGCCAGGGCCCGCGTTGACTTCAATGATGGCGCCCATGGTTTCTTCCAAGGGACGAGAGATGTCTTGTGTCACGATGTCGATGCCGGCGATGTCCAAACCAATCACGCGGGCGGCGAGGGTGGCCACAGCGGCGACTTCGGGGTGGACCAAATCGGTCACGTCGTTGTTGAGGTTGCCATTGCGTTGCACCACCACGATGCGGCCTTTTTCGGGCACGCTGTCAGGCTTCAAGCCTTGGCGCTGAATTTCGAGCAACGACATTTCGCCGCGTGGGGTGTGCAAGCGAATCAAGTCGAGCGGGAAGCCTTCGGCTATGCCGCGACGTGGGTCGGTATTGATTTGGCTGTCAATCAACTGCTCGACGGTGGAGGTGCCATCACCGGTGATGCAAGCGGTTTCGCCACGGGTGGCAGCCACCACGCGGTCGCCCACCACCAAGACGCGGTGCTCGTCGCCACGCACGTAGCGCTCAATCAGCACATCGCTGCCTTCTTTTTCAGCAGCGGTCCATGCGGTGCGCACGCCTTCTTCGGTGTTCACGTCGAGGGACACGCCCCAGCCACGGTTGCCGTCGAGGGGTTTGACCACTACGGGCAAGCCGATGTCTTGTGCTGCTTCCCACGCTTCGTCAGCGGTTTTGACAATCTGGCCTTCTGGCACAGGAATGCCGCATTGCGTGAGCAAGCGCTTGGTCAAGTCTTTGTCGCTAGAGATGCTTTCAGCAATGGCGCTGGTGCGGTCGGTCTCGGCCGTCCAAATGCGGCGTTGCTTAGAGCCGTAGCCCAGTTGCACCAAGTTGCCTTCGGTCAGGCGGATGAACGGTGTTTTGCGTTCCACCGCTGCATCGACGATGCACGCGGTGCTGGGGCCTAAGCACCGCAAGTCGGCAATCTTTTTCAAACGGTCCACAGTGGCCGTGATGTCGAAGGGCTTGTTGTTGGCAGCGGCCATCACGAGTTCACGTGCGGCGAGAAAGCTTTCGCGGCCTAGTTCTTCGTGCTCGGTGCGAAACACCACTTTGTAAATACCGCGCTTGCTGATTTCGCGAGCCTTACCAAACTCAGCGCGGGCACCGGCCAAGAGTTGCAACTCGATGGAGACGTGCTCCATGATGTGGCCCATCCAAGTGCCGCCCACCAATCGGGTCAGGAAGCCGCCGCGATGGCCCACACCGCAGTGGTGCTCGACCAAGCCGGGTAGCCAGACATTGATGCGGTCGTTGAAGCCGTCGATTTTGTTAGAGGGGTGGTCTTCCATCTCGCCCAAGTCGATGAGCGCTTCGATGATGGGGCGGTAAGTCCAGAT
>CANGOY010000211.1 GCA_947455585.1 Comamonadaceae bacterium | reverse complement strand
GTTGTTGGCAGATGCCGACTTCAGCTTCGAGTTCAAAGAACCCGCCAACTTGCCCAACCCCATGCTGAGCATGCAAGGCGTGAGCGTGGGCTACCCTGCCCCCGCCGACGCGCCCGCGGGCACACCTCCCACCGTCATCGTGCAAAACGTGAGCCGCTCGGTGTTGGCGGGTCAGCGCATTGGTATCTTGGGTGCCAACGGCCAAGGTAAATCCACGTTGGTGAAAACCATTGCGCGTGACTTGGGCGCTTTGGGCGGCGAAGTGACCGAGGGCAAAGGCCTGAACATCGGCTACTTTGCGCAGCAAGAACTCGACGTGTTGCACCCCGCAGACAACCCGCTCGACCACATGATTGCGTTGGCGAAAAAACTCACCATCGACGGCAAGCTGGCCGGCCAAGCCACACGCGAGCAAGACTTGCGCAGCTTCTTGGGCCAGTTCAACTTTGGCGGCGACATGGTCAAGCAAGCCGTGGGCAGCATGAGCGGTGGCGAAAAAGCCCGCCTCGTGCTGTGCATGTTGGTATGGCAACGCCCCAACCTCTTGCTGATGGACGAGCCTACCAACCACTTGGACTTGGCGACACGCGAAGCACTGAGCATGGCGTTGAACGAGTTTGAAGGCACCGTGATGCTGGTCAGCCATGACCGTGCTTTGTTGCGCGCCGTGTGTGATGAGTTCTGGATGGTGTCACGCGGTGGCGTCGAACCCTTTGACGGCGACTTGGACGACTACCAACGCTACCTGCTGGACGAAGGCAAACGCTTGCGTGCCGAAGCAGTGGCAGCTGCGAACGCAGCGGCGCTCAAGCCTGCTGTTATTGCGCCTGTGGCTGAAGTTGTTCGCAAAGAAGATGCGCAGCTGCGCAAAGATATCAACGAGAAAAAACGCCCGTTGAAAAAAGAGATGGATGGCGTTGAGAAATCAATGGCCACGCTCGAGTCTGAGAAAACCGCGTTGCACGACAAACTCGCCACACCCCTGCCTCCTGCTGACATTGCAGAAGCAGGCAAACGCCTCAAAGCTGTGGAAGACGAGCTGGCTGCGCTAGAAGTGCGTTGGCTAGAGCTGACCGAAGCGATGGATGCGATTGAAGCCGCGATGGCTTAATTCATTTAAGTGAAGCGCGCACTGAACTGCGCGCTGCACCAAATGATGGCGGGGAACGAACACAGCCACGCCCAGAAAAATCGGTTCAAGCCAAAGAACCAAAACACCAAGAAGTGAAAGAACGCCGCCACGGCGCAAAACACGGCGGCGAGTCGAGGGTCAAGCAGGCTCAAGGGAAACAAGATTTCCCACACGATAAAGCCCCACGAGCCCATCATGGCCAGCCACTTGTTGCGCAAGGGATGCGTGGCTGACAGCGGACCATAAATGGCCCCGATCAAAAAGATGGTCATGGCCGAACCATTGCGCCATTCAGGACGCAGCAGCTTCACCGCCCCCGACATGAAGTACGAGGTGATGGCCTGGATGGCGATGTACCAAAAGCCAGCTTGCCAGCCCAGCTCCGCATTACCAAACGCGCCCACCACTTGCGAGATGAACAAGCCCGTCAGCACCACCAGCGTTAAGAAATCGCTGCCACCGTTGAACGCACCACGCCAACGGATGAGGATGAGCAAGTTGCCAACAAACAAAAAGCCAATCAGCGGCAGCGATGCGCCCTGCACTGCCAACAACACGGCTGCACACAGGCGCAACACCAAATGCAGCTGATGCATGTGCGGCTTGAACAGCACATCAAGCAAAGCACGCACAGGTGCGTTGGGAATGTCTGCCCGCTGCAACTGCCAAGACCAAAACGCATCGTCGGCGGTGTACTTGCTCAAGCGTAAATACTCTAGGGTTTGAATGGTCAAGCTCAAAGCAAACACCAGCTCAGTGGCGCGAATGGCCATGAGCATTGGCGCTTCCACGCCCGCTTCTATCCAAGTTTGAATAAACATGGCGCTCAACATGCAGAGGCCTCCACAGGCGAGGTCATCATCACTTGCGTGTCCACGTTCTCACTGCGACCATCCAGCACCATACGCAATTCAAACTGACTGTGCGTGAAGTTCACATCACGCGCACGCAACACTTGGTCGACTAATCGCTGCATCATCTTGTAGCTCACCAAGCCACGCGGGTCATCGCCCTCGGGCAAATCATGCAAGTCAGCCCAAAAGTGGTCCACCATGTTTTGTTGGGCCAAGCCAATGTTGGTGTCGGGGTTGTGCACCAAGTGGCTCAGGCGGCGCAAGTGGCGTGGGTAAATCAGCACCCAGTCTGACCATTGCAATTCACCAGATGCCAACTGCACGGCCGAACGCGCATACAAGTGCGGCACATAGCCCACCGCATGAAAGAACTTCCAGTTGGGAAAAAACGCGCGCAGCAAAAACAGCCACGGCCCTTTGATGATGGGGGTCTTGATGACCAGCGTGGCCACCAGCACTAAGAAATACAAAACGAATAAAACTTCGGTCATGTAGAAATTCTAGAGGCCAGCCGCACGCTTTATTGACCCGGCGGCTTTTCGTTGATCACCATCAAAGTCTCTACGCCGCCAATCCCCACTTTGAGTTGCAACGGGAACGCACCCGGTGGCACGGTGGTGGCCACAAAGGTTTTCGTAGCTGCTTCATAACGCAGCCATTCGGGCAGCGGTTTGCCATCGACTTGCGTCACGCGCACATCGGTGTTCGCTGCCGCAGCGGCAGGCACATGCGACTCAATCGAGAACGAGAAGCTGCGACCCGGCGCAGCAGCTTCAGCCGACACTGCCACCGTGATCAAGCCTGTTTGGCCATTGGACGCGGGGCGTGCCACCGCAATCGACACCGCGCCATCACCACCTGCGGCGGTTGATGCGCCACCAGACGCTGTTGCCGTGCCCATCGGTGTTGCACTCGCTTTGACCGGTTGCACCACCGAGGTTTCCACACGGACCACCAACGTACCTGCGTTCACCGCATTCATCAACTGCGGGTGGTTGATCATCACAATGCCACCCTTGTAGAGGATGGAGCCCGACCAAGCGTTCTTTGGATTGAACAAATCAATCTTCGCGCTGCCTGCATCAAAGTTTGAGTTGCCGCCCACTTTGATGGGGCCGCTTTGCATGATGTCAAAGCCGCCACTGTTCGCCGTTATCTTTGCACCAAAGATGGAGGTGCCTAAGTCCAGCTTACCGTGGCTGTTGAGCACGGTGTCACCCACGGTCTTCACTTCGCCCAAGGTCAGTGGGCCTGCGCTGGTCAGGCTCAAGGTGCCTGATGTGTCCGCAGACACCGCGCCCACGAAACTGTTGGCCACGTCTGTCAGCGTGACGTTGCCAGCGCTGGTGGTGATGTCGGTTGTGCCACCGATGGTCAGCGGGCCGACCTGTGTCACATCGCCTACCGCTACATGGGCGACCAAATCACCCGTCACCGTGCTGGCACCCAGTGTCAATGCCGTTGCCGAGTTCAGCGTGGCATTGAGTGCATCCACCACCACAGGCTGTGCAAAGGTGTTGGCTTGCGCCAAGACCACATCACCTTGCGTGGCGGTGAAAGTGCTGGTGCCGGTCACGTCCAAGGCGCCTGTTTGCGTGATGTTGCCTGTGGCTGCCGTCACCGCCAACGTGCCCGTGACCGTGCTGTTGCCCAGTATCAAACCTTGGCTGCCGACCAAGTTCACGTTGTTGGCTTGCAAGCTCACCGCTCCACCAAACTGGTTGGGCACATTGGGCAAGGTCACGTTACCCGCGCCTGCATTCAGCGTGCTGGTGCCAGCCACTTGCAAAGCCGAATTGGGTGTTGTGCTTTGCACGATGTTGCCGCCATCGGTTTGCACCAACAGGTTGCCGCCCACACTGGCCGAGCCCAGGTCCACTTGCTGGCCTTGGGTTGCCGCGGTCAGGTTGCCTGTGACGGTGGCTTGACCAAACGACACCGTGCCTGCGGTGCTGCTCATGTTCAAACTGCCCGTGATGTTGGCGCCACCCAAGTTCATGT
>CANGOY010000210.1 GCA_947455585.1 Comamonadaceae bacterium | reverse complement strand
CGGTGCTGCAAGAGCAACAAAGCGTCATAAATCAACTGGTTCACAGGTGCGTTGCTTGCAACGCCGACGATGCCACACATTAGGGGAGGTACTTTCCAAAATCAGCCGGTAACACCGGCTTCAACACATGCAAAAACTGTTGCAACCATTGCGCACCTTGGGCCTGCTTCCAGCCTTCAGTCTCACGCATGGGCGTCATGCCCACCAACACGGTCACGGCCAACAAAATGACCACACCGCGCATCAATCCAAACAAGCTGCCGAGCAAACGGTCTAAAGGCCCAAGGCCAACCGCTGAAATTAGTTTTTTAATCACCCAGCTGACCAACACCGTGGCCACCAGCACCGCGATAAACACCACGACAAAGCCAGCGGCATAACGCAACATTTGACTGCTGCCCTCCATGGGCAACCACGCGGCGGCCATCGGGGCATACATCTGCGACACATAAAACGCAGCCACCCAGCCTGCGAGCGACAGCACCTCTTGCACAATGCCGCGCCACAGGCCCAGCAGAAGCGACAGACCCAAGACGGCCAGCAGAATCCAATCTACGGCCGAAAGTATTTGCATAGCGCGCGCGTTACAGCGTCAAGACTTGCGGCTGCAAAGACAGCTGCTTCATCTTGCGTGCCACTTTGTCGGCTTCGTCACGGTTGGTGAAGGGCCCCACGCGCACACGCACGCGACGCCCATCTTTGCCCTCAATGACTTGTGTGTAGGTGGTGATGCCGGCTTTTTCGAGCTTGCTGCGCGTTTCGCGCAACTTGCCATCGTCCGAGAACGTACCAGCTTGCACCACAAAACGAGAGCCTGTGTCTTTGGTGTCAGCGGGCTTGGTTGCAGATTTAGCGTCTGGCTTGGCGTCTGCTTTGGTTTCTGCTGTTTTGACTTCTGGTTTGGCTGCGGGCTTGTTGTCAGCCTTCGCGAGCTCTGATTTTGTTTCGGCCTTAGGCACCACCGCGGCCACGGCTGCTGCGCCAGTAGCTGCGGCTACAGCCGCTTCAGGCTTCACGTCGACCTTGGCTTGTGCTTTAGGTTCGGGCTTAGCTTCCGCTTTGATATCAGGTACCACTTCTTCTTTGGCATCCAAACCTGCAGCAGCAGACAAAGGCTTTTGCTTGGAGGTATCGACCAAGGGTTTGCTATTTGCGCGGTCTGGAATGTCCACCGCAATGTCCACCGACACGGGGCGCGGCTGGGTGTCAAACAACAAGGGGAAACCCACCACGCCGACGATGACCAACACCGAAGCGCCAATCAAGCGATGGCGGGCGCGGCGACGCATGGCGTCCACGCTCTCGGCTGGGGTGTTGCTGTGGTTGCCTTGGGGCTCGCCAGCGGTTTGACCGGGCAATCGAAACTTGAAAAAAGCCATGTGAATGGGGTCTCAGGAGCTCAAATGTGGGGCGTCTAAACGGGGAATGCCATTCGCCAAAATCCCCCCGACCGTGAAGAACGATCCGAAGACCACAATTCTATCAGCGGGGTCTGCCGCAGCCACCGCCGCGTCCAGTGCGGCTTGTGGGTTGGCATGGGTGCTGGCTTGCACATCTTTGCGGGTGTTGCTCATCTGCCAAACTTCTTGCAGCTGAGCCGCTTTGGCGGCGCGCTCGGTGGGTAAATCGCAAAAGTACCAACGGTCCACCAAGGGGCCTACACGCGCCAGCATGGGCGCCACATCTTTGTCGGCCATGGCACCAAACACCACATGGGTGGTCGGGTAAAAGCCCATCGCGTCTAGGTTTTCGGTCAATGCGGCAACAGCGTGGGCGTTGTGTGCCACATCAAACACCAAGGCAGGCTGACCCGGCACGATTTGAAAACGCCCAGGCAACTCCACCATTGCCAAGCCATTGCGAATGGCTTGCGCGGTCACAGGCATCTCGCTGCGCAAGGCCTCGAGGGCTGCCAACACACCGCTGGCGTTGACCAACTGGTTGGCGCCGCGCAACGCGGGATACGCCAAACCGCTGTAGCGACGGCCACGCCCTGCCCAGCCCCACTGCTGTTTGTCACCCGTGAAGTTGAAGTCACGGCCAAACAGCCACAGGTCTGCGCCAATTTCGGTGGCATGGTCAATCACGCTTTGCGGTGGCACGGGGTCGCTCACGATGACGGGGCGACCCGTGCGCATGATGCCCGCCTTCTCGCGGCCAATGGTTTCGCGGTCGTGGCCCAAAAAGTCCATGTGGTCCAAGTCCACGCTGGTGATGATGGAGCAAGTTGGCTCAATCACATTGACCGCGTCCAAACGGCCACCCAAGCCCACCTCAAGAATGGCCACATCGATGGGCGACGAAGCCATCAAACTCAAAATAGCCAAGGTCGTGAACTCGAAGTAAGTGAGTGACACCTCACTGCCTTGGGTGCGTGCGGCTTCTACTTTTTCAAAATGCGGCAGCAAGTCATCGGGCTGCACGGTTTCGCCATGCACGCGACAGCGCTCTTGGAAATGCACCAAATGCGGCGAGGTGTACACGCTGGGGCGGTAACCCGCCTCGAGCAAACAGGCTTCCAACATGGCGCAGGTCGAGCCCTTGCCGTTGGTGCCCGCCACGGTGATGACGGGGCAATCAAACTTGAGTGTCATGCGCTCGGCCACGGTGCGCACGCGCTCTAGGCCCATGTCGATGTTTTTGGGGTGCAAACGCTCGCAATGTGCGAGCCAACTGGCGAGTGAATTCATCTTTGAATTGTCGCCCACCGCGATGAGCCACTCGGTTTGCGGCATGATTCAGCCCTATGAGCAACAACACCATCACCGTTTACGGCATTCCGAACTGCGACAGCGTCAAAAAAGCCCGCGTGTGGCTGACCGACCATGGCGTGGACTACGTGTTTCACGATTTCAAGAAACAAGGCGTACCGCCCGAAGCCGTC
Source organism: Comamonadaceae bacterium (assembly GCA_947455585.1). Classification (GTDB taxonomy): domain Bacteria; phylum Pseudomonadota; class Gammaproteobacteria; order Burkholderiales; family Burkholderiaceae_C; genus Limnohabitans. The sequence goes on along the minus strand of CANGOY010000210.1, from coordinate 1,132 downwards.
GACCTGTGGCTCAAACATGTGAGCTGGGATGTGCTGGTCAACCGCAAAGGCACGACGTGGCGCAAGCTAGACCCTACCTTGCAAGCCAGCGTGGTGGACAACACCTCGGCCCGTGCCTTGATGCTGGAACACGCCAGTGTGGTGAAGCGCCCTGTGGTCGTGAACGGCCAAACGGTCGTGGTGGGCGTCAACCCCGAGACTTGGGCGCACGTTATAGGCTGAGCCATTTCAAGCAGGTTTTACCGCCGCTTTACAGTGCAACTCACCCGAAGTACTACACTTCTGCCAAGTTAAAAAAGGGATATCCCATGAAAAAAATCACCATTCAAACCACATTGCTCGCCAGCCTGATGGCTGTTTTGGCCTCGGCTTCCGTTCAAGCGCAAGAAGTGGGCAAAGTCATTTCCAGCACCCCCATCATTCAACAAGTGGCAGTGCCACGCCAAGTGTGTAACAACCAACAAGTGGTGACGGGCGGCCAAAAATCTGGCGCGGGCGCTGCGATGGGCGCCATTGCAGGTGGCGTCATCGGCAACCAAGTTGGCCAAGGCTCTGGTCGTGCATTGGCCACCATGGCAGGTCTGTTTGGCGGCGCCATCATGGGCGACAACATCGAAGGCCCAGGCACACCTGAAGTGAAAAACGTGCAAAGCTGCAGCCAGCAAATGTTCTACGAGAACCGCACCATGGCTTACAACGTGGTTTACGAATTCGCCGGCAAGCAATACACCGTGCAAATGCCCCAAGACCCAGGCCCGACCGTGCGTTTGCAAATCACGCCCATGGTTCCAGCAGCCAACACGAGCTACGGCAACATCCCTCCTGCAGGCTCTGCACCTCGCTACTAAGCCATTCGATGCGCTCATTTGGGCGTTTGAACCAAGCAAAAGCCGCTTTCAGCGGCTTTTGTTGTTTTGGGTCACCTAAAATCTACGTTTTTGCAATTCATACCGAGCGCACACCATGACCACAGAAAAAATCGACAGCGTCAGCATCACCACCAAAGCCAATGTGTTTTTTGACGGCAAGTGCATCAGCCACGCCATCACCACAGCCAACGGCACCAAGCTGTCGGTTGGCGTCATCTTGCCTGCCACCCTCACCTTCAACACCGCCGCACCCGAAGTGATGG
>CANGOY010000209.1 GCA_947455585.1 Comamonadaceae bacterium | reverse complement strand
CATGTGGGCTTGGCCTTGTGCGTCAAAGTGTGTGAGTGTGGACATGCTGAAATTTACAACGGGTTAACATGAAAGCCGCATCATACGGTCCATGGCATACATGTTTTCTTCCCTGCTTCCGCCTCACTTGTTACGCCGCTTAGGCGTGCTGGGTGTGTGTGCGGCGTTGATGTTGCCAGTAGCGCCTGCACAGGCACAACTCAATAGCAACCGGCTACCCAATTTGGGCGATGGTGCCGAAGTGCCTCTGGGTGTAGAGCGCCGTTTGGGCGAGAGCATTGCCCGCGAAATTTACCGTGACCCCGATTACATCGATGACCCCGTGTTGGGCGACTACGTGCAGTCGATTTGGCAAACCTTGCTTACTTCGTCACGTCAGCGTGGCGAGCTGACGCCCGAGCTGGAGCAACAGTTTGCGTGGGAGGTGTCGCTCATTCGTGACCGCAGCATCAACGCGTTTGCGCTGCCTGGCGGCTATTTGGGCGTGCATTTGGGTTTGATTTCAGCGGTCAGCAGCGCAGACGAATTGGCCTCAGTGCTAGCGCATGAATTGAGCCACGTCACACAGCGCCACATCGCCCGCATGATTGCGCAGCAAGGGCGCCAAGGGCCGATGGTGATGGGTGCCATGATTTTGGGTATGTTGGCGGCAACGCGCACGCCCAGCGCCAGTGGCATGAGCGCGGCCAACGCGGTGATGGTGGGCGGTCAAGCCGCCGCCATTCAAAGCCAACTCAACTTCTCGCGCGACATGGAGCGCGAAGCCGACCGCGTGGGCTACGGCGTGATGACCGAAGCGGGCTACGAGCCGCAAGGCTTTGTCACCATGTTTGAAAAATTGCAACAAGCGTCACGCCTCAACGACAACGGCTCATTTCCTTATTTGCGTAGTCACCCCATGACGACCGAGCGTATTTCTGATGCGCAGGCGCGTCAGCAGTTGCTGCCCGCGCGCGCTGCTGTGGCCACGACACCCACTCACGCCATGATGTCTGCGCGTGCGCAGGTGTTGGCCAAGCCTGGCGTGGATGGCTTGCGCAGCATGGCTGCACAGGCCAATGCCACGACGTTGGCGATGGCGAACAAGGCCAAGCAAGCGGGTTTGCTCTACGGCGCTACTTTGTCTGAAATGCAGCAACGCAATTTTGCGGCTGCACGCCAGCAGTTGGTGCGCCTGCAAGCTTTGAATGGCTTAGAGCTGAGCGCCGTGCGCATGGTGCGCTTGCTTGCGGCTGAGCTGGCATTGACTGCGGGAGACGCCACGCAAGCGGTTGCTTTGTTGGAGCCGAAAGCCTCCGTGATGGCCGGCAACGACCGCGCGTCGCGCATGCAATTGGCCCGCAGCCGCGTGGCCACACAAAAACCGGCGCAAGGCAAAGTGGCCGCGAGTGAGTTGTCAATTTGGTTGAATCAACACCCGCGTGATGCGTCCGCGTGGTTGCTACAAGCCTCAGCGTATGAGTTGCAGGGCGACGGTTTACGTTCTATCCGTGCGCAAGCAGAGGCACGCGCCATGGAGCTGGATTACAGCGCAGCCGTGGACCGATTCAAGGCCGCTCAAACGTTGGCACACCAAATGGCGAGTGAAGGCAAGTTAGACCGTGGCGGTCATATGGAGGCGTCCATCATTGACGCCCGTTTGCGTGACTTAGAGCGGTTGCGGCGGGAACAGGCGCTCGAGCGCGGCATCAATTAACACGCCAAACGCTGAGTAAATCAGCGAGCCCAGCAGCGCAGAGCCAAAGCCGCGGACCCAAAAGCCGTCAAGCAAACCTGCGGCTGCCCAAAACATGAACGCGTTGATGACAAACATGAACAGCCCGAGCGTGAAAAACGTCACGGGCAAGGTCAACACCACCAAGGCAGGGCGCACGATGAGGTTAAAAATACCTATGACCAAAGCAGCGGCCATGGCTGCACCAAAGCCTGTGACTTCGACACCGCTGTAGAGATGCGCCAAAGCCATCAAGGCGGTGGCGTGGAGTACCCAAGTTAAAAGTAGTTTCATTGCATAGTCAGCATAGCATTGCCGCTATCATCCACACCCCGACTTTCACCCTGCTTTTTAGGTAACAAACTCTAACGCGATGGCTGCCATTCACATCACCGACATTGAAGCGGCCATCAACTATTGGCGCGAACAAAAGCCCTCGCCCGATGGCGTCACACTCGCGCCCGAAATCCGTGCCTTGGCTGAGGTCTACGCCCTGATGATTTATTACCACCACGAAGAAGCAGCAGAAAAAGGCTTTCCACCAAAAGCCTACGAAGCTTGGTTGGGCTGGTACAACACGACCCCAGATGCGCCGTGCATTGCCATTTGCTCCACCAGCCAAGGTGACGAAGAGTGCAAAGGCTGCGGCCGCACCTTTGAAGAAGTGCAGTACTGGCCAGAAATGTCGCCAGGCGAGAAGCGCAGCACGTGGCGCCGCATCACCATGATTGGCACGTCTTGGCGTTTCAACAAATATGCGGAACGTGCGTTGGCGAGTTCATCCGTCGATGTGGGTGCGCCCACAACCGAAGGCGAAGCCAAGGCAGGCGCATAAAAAAGCGCACTGCAAGTGCGCTTTTTCATGTTGGTTTGAATTCAGAGGTGGTTACTTCCAGCGCTCGCACTCGATATCCACCGTCGTTTTGCCATTGCTCATCATCACCACACCCTCTTGAACCGTGGCTTGCAGCTGCATGCTGCGTTCGGCCAGTTTGGCCAAGTCTTGCGACGCACTGCTGGGAATGCGCCACACCTGCAGCGAGGTGGGTTTGATGAGTTTGTTTTGCATGTTCTTCCACCAGACATCGCCTGAGCTGGAGAACACATACAACATCACTTGGTCAGCCTTGCTGCATGCTTTGAGCAAGGGCTTTTCTTCCGGTTGACCCACTTCAATCCACAGGCGCTTGCGGCCCGTGAAATCGGTCAACATCACATCGGGCTCATCCGGGTTAGACAGGCCAGCGCCAAAGGCCAGAACGCCGTCGCCGTTGCACACGTCTTGCAGCAAATGTGCTTGCAATGACAGAGCGACTAGGCGCACCATCATGCGTTCGTCCGTCTCGCTGGGGTGACGCGCCAGGGTCAGTGCGTGGTCAGCGTAGTAGCTGTGGTCAATGTCAGCGATTTGTACGTTCGCTTTGAAGATGGTGGATTTGATGGCCATCTGTTTAAACGCGACGCGCCAGTTCGGCGGCTTTGCCCACGTAGCTGCCGGGCGTCATGGCCAGCAAACGGTCTTTGTCGGTTTGCGGAATTTGCAGCGACGCAATCAAACCGTGCAGCGCTTCCGCTGTGACCGTTTTGCCGCGCGTGACTTCTTTGAGCTGCTCGTAAGCGCCTTGCACACCGTAGCGGCGCATGACGGTTTGGATAGGTTCGGCCAACACTTCCCAAGCGGCGTCGAGGTCGGCAGCCAAAGCTTCTTCGTTGAGCTCGAGTTTGTTCAAGCCCACCATCATTGATTGGTACGCCAAGGCGGTGTAGCCCAAGGCCACACCCATGTTGCGCAACACGGTCGAGTCGGTCAGGTCGCGCTGCCAGCGGCTGATGGGGAGCTTTTCGCTCAGGTGTTTGAGCACGGCGTTGGCCAGGCCCAAATTGCCTTCGGCGTTTTCAAAGTCAATCGGGTTGACTTTATGCGGCATGGTGGACGAGCCAATTTCGCCAGCTTTCAAACGTTGCTTGAAGTAGCCCAACGACACATAGCCCCACACGTCGCGTGACCAATCAATCATGATGGTGTTGGCACGCGCCACAGCGTCAAACAACTCGGCCATGTAGTCGTGGTGTTCGATTTGAATGCTGTAAGGCTGGAAGGTCAGGCCCAAGCCCAAAGGCGCGGGTGTTTCCACCACTTTGCGGCTGAAGGCTTCCCAGTCGAAGTCAGGCCAAGCGCTCATGTGGGCGTTGTAGTTGCCAACGGCGCCGTTCATCTTGGCCATGATGTGCACGCTGGCAATGCGCTCGCGCACTTGTTTCAAACGGACCACCACGTTGGCCACTTCTTTGCCCACTGTGGTG
>CANGOY010000208.1 GCA_947455585.1 Comamonadaceae bacterium | reverse complement strand
CCACCAAAATTTTCACCAGTGCATTGACTTGGTTCTTGCGGCGAACTGTGCCCAGTTCTAAAAACGCGAAGCCCGCATGCATGGCAAGCACCATGATGGCGCCCAGCAGAATGAACAAAGCATCCGCGCCCTGTTTGTGTGCATCCATAAATCGAATCCTTGGAAAATTGAACTTATTTGGTGCTATTTGCACCTGTTTATTTGAATCGCACCAGATGTAAGCAAAAAATGCACCAAATCCAAGGATGACTTAAAAGCAGACTCTAAAAAGTAAATTCTTTCGGATTACTTGGCGATGACGCGCACCATCTCCAAGCACTTGTTGGAGTAGCCCCACTCGTTGTCGTACCAGCTGACGATTTTGATGAAGGTGCTGTCCAAGGCCAAGCCAGCGTCCGCGTCAAACACCGAGGTGCACGGCTCGCCACGGAAGTCGGTGGACACCACTTTTTCTTCGGTGTAACCCAGCACGCCTTTCAACGCACCCAAGCTTTGAGCTTTCATTTCGGCGCAAATTTCTTTGTACGTGGCTTCGCTGTTGAGCTCCACCGTCAAATCCACGACCGATACATCAGACGTTGGCACGCGAAATGCCATGCCCGTGAGCTTACCTTTGACTTCTGGAATGACCACGCCCACAGCCTTAGCCGCGCCGGTGCTGGAGGGGATGATGTTTTCCAAAATGCCACGGCCGCCGCGCCAGTCTTTGTTGCTGGGGCCGTCCACGGTTTTTTGGGTGGCGGTGGTCGCGTGTACGGTGGTCATGAGGCCGCGCTTGATGCCCCATTTGTCGTTCAACACTTTGGCAATGGGGGCTAAGCAGTTCGTGGTGCACGACGCGTTGGAGACGATGGCTTGGCCTGCATAACTGGCGTGGTTCACGCCGTACACAAACATGGGCGTATCGTCTTTCGACGGCGCTGACAGCAGCACTTTTTTAGCGCCTGCAGCCAAGTGCTTTTCGGCGGTGGCTTGGTCCAGGAACAGGCCGGTGGCTTCCACCACCACGTCTGCACCAATCTCGTTCCACTTCAAGGCGGCTGGGTCACGCTCTTGGGTGAGACGAATCTTTTTGCCGTTGACCACCAAGTGTCCGTTGTCCACAGACACCTCGCCTTGGAAGCGGCCGTGCACGCTGTCGAACTTGAGCATGTAGGCTAAGTAGTCGGGTTCTAGCAAGTCGTTGATGCCGACAACTTCGATGTCGTTGAAGTTTTGAATGGCGGCGCGAAATACCATGCGGCCGATGCGGCCAAAGCCGTTGATACCAATTTTGATGGTCATGTCAGTCTCCTTAGATGGCTCAATTCTATGAAACTTTGTTACATGATTTCAAGAAAATTTACGTATTTTTTTTACCTGCGCCTAAGCGTCGGGCAAAGAAAAAGCGCCCGAGGGCGCTTTTAACTGACTGGGCTTGAAAGAATTATTTCTTTTTGGCCACCACGCGAACCATTTCCAAGCACTGCTTGGCATAGCCCCACTCGTTGTCGTACCAAGCCACGATTTTGACGAAGCTCTTGTCCAGCGCAATGCCGGCGGTTGCGTCGAACACAGATGCGCATGGCTCGCCACGGAAGTCGGTGGACACCACTTTTTCGTCGGTATAACCCAGCACGCCTTGCAGTGCACCTTCACTTTGTGCTTTCATTTCAGCGCAAATTTCGGCGTAGCTGGCGTCGCTGTTGAGCTCTACGGTTAGGTCAATGACCGACACGTCAGACGTAGGCACGCGGAAAGCCATGCCGGTGATTTTTCCTTTGATTTCTGGAATCACCACGCCCACTGCTTTGGCTGCGCCGGTGCTTGATGGAATGATGTTTTCCAAAATGCCGCGACCGCCGCGCCAGTCTTTGCGCGAGGAGCCGTCCACCGTCATTTGGCTGGCAGTGGCTGCGTGCACCGTGGTCATCAAACCGCGTTTGATGCCCCATTTGTCGTTCAACACTTTGACCACAGGGGCCAAACAGTTGGTGGTGCACGACGCGTTGGACACGATGGCTTCGCCAGCGTATTTCTTGTGGTTCACGCCGTACACAAACATGGGGATGCTGTCTTTGGACGGTGCAGAAATGACCACCTTTTTAGCGCCTGCTGCGATGTGCATTTGGCTGGTGGGTTCGGTCAGGTAGTGGCCTGTGCATTCGAGCACGGTGTGAACGCCCATCTCGCCCCACTTGAGGTTGTGTGCGTCGCGCTCGTGAGAGAGTTTGATTTTTTTGCCATTCACGATGAGCGCGTCTTCGGTGTGCTCCACCGTGCCATCAAAACGGCCGTGCACGCTGTCGTACTTGAGCATGTAAGCCAAGTAATCGGCGGGCTTGGGGTCATTGATGCCAACGATTTGGATGTCGTCATAGCCGTGTTTGAGTGCTGCGCGCAATGCCAAGCGACCGATACGGCCAAAACCGTTGATACCTAATTTGATGGTCATGTGAAGCCTTAAGAGGAAGTTTAAAACTTGTGTGGTTTAAGCCTGCTTTTGCAGCGCGGCTTCAACCGTGTCGGCCACGTTTTCAGGCGTGAAACCGAAGTGTTTGAACAAAACAGGTGCGGGCGCTGATTCGCCGTAGGTGTCGATGCCGACCACGGCAGATACGCCGTATTTCCACCAGCCGTCGGTCGAGCCCATTTCCACCGCGATGCGGGGCACACCTGCAGGCAACACGGCCGCTTTGTAGGCCACGCTTTGGCGGTCAAAGGTGGTCGTGCTGGGCACAGACACCACGCGCACGGCAATCTTGCGCTCGGCCAACAGGGCTTGCGCTTTCATGGCCAGTTGCACTTCAGAGCCGGTGGCCATCAAAACAGCTTGCGCCTTTTTCTTGATGCCCACAACGCTCGGCTCAGCCAACACGTAAGCACCTTTGTTGATGGCGTCGAGGCCAGAGATGTCGCCAGCAGCCAAGGTGGCCTTGCTGTGCACGGCTTCACCTTTTGGCAAGTAAGGCAGGTTTTGGCGGCTCAACAACAACGCGGTTGGGCGGCTGGTGTTTTGCAAAGCCACTGCCCAAGCCACGGCGGTTTCAGCCGTATCAGCAGGACGCCACACATCGAGGTTTGGAATCAAACGCAATGAGGCCGCGTGTTCGATGGACTGGTGGGTGGGGCCATCTTCGCCCAAGCCAATGGAGTCGTGGGTGAACACATGCACCACGCGTTGCTTCATCAGCGCGGCCATGCGGATGGCGTTGCGCGAGTAGTCGCTGAAGGTGAGGAACGTGCCGCCGTAGGGAATGAAGCCGCCGTGCAAAGCCATGCCGTTCATGATGGCGGCCATGCCGAATTCGCGCACGCCGTAGTTGATGTGACGGCCACCGACACCTGCTTCGTTCTTCACCACATGGCCTGCCGCGTCAAAGCGCAGGTTAGGGGTGGACTTGGTGTTGGTCAGGTTAGAGCCGGTCAAATCGGCGCTGCCACCCAAGAGTTCGGGCAAGGCGGCGGTGAATGACTCCAAAGCCAATTGGCTGGCCTTGCGGCTGGCCACGGTTTCGGCCTTGGTGTGGGCGCCGATGACGGTGTCGACCACGGTTTGTGCAAAGTTCTTGGGCAACTCGCCGGCCATGCGGCGCAGCAGTTCTTTGGCCAAGGCGGGGTGCGCAGCTTTGTAGGCGGCGAAAGCTGTTTTCCATTCTGCTTCTTGTGCCTTACCTTTTGCTGCGGCGTTCCAATCGGCGTACACCTCTTTGGGCATCTCAAACGGGGCGTGAGTCCAATGGATGGCGGCGCGGGTCAACGCAATTTCTTCAGCGCCCAAAGGTTCGCCGTGGGCTTTGGCTGTGTCAGCGCGGTTGGGGCTGCCTTTGCCGATGCTGGTTTTGCAAACAATCAGTGTGGGCTTGTCAGTGCTGAGCTTGGCGGATGCAATGGCTTGGCTGACCACCGCGGCGTCGTGGCCGTTGATGGGGCCAATCACGTTCCAGCCGTAGGCTTTGAAACGCTCAGGCGTATTGTCTGCAAACCATGGGGCCACTTGGCCGTCGATGGAAATGCCGTTGTCGTCGTACAGGGCGAT
>CANGOY010000207.1 GCA_947455585.1 Comamonadaceae bacterium | reverse complement strand
TTTTTTTGGATGGTGCCGTCGGCGAGACTCGAACTCGCACAGCTTTCGCCACTACCACCTCAAGATAGCGTGTCTACCAATTTCACCACGACGGCTTTGGGTTGTTTGTTCTACAAAAGCGAAGAGGGATAACGCTTCCTGAACAGCCTCAGAGTTTACCCCGAAAAGGGCCCCAATCACCCTTAGGCGTGAAGGTTTTGCGATTACTTCGTTGGAATTTGTGCTGCGCCAGAGGCTGGCAATTCAGCCACCGGAGCGGGTGCAACCACAGCGCCTTCAAGCACGCTGCCAGAGCTGACAGGACGCAAGTTACCGAAGTAAGCCAAAGCCAATGTACAGACAAAGAAAACTGCTGCCAACACGCCTGTGGTGCGTGACAAAAAGTTTGCACCGCCGCTGGCCCCAAACAAGCTGCCAGAGCTACCGCTACCGAAAGCCGCGCCCATGTCTGCACCTTTGCCGTGCTGAACCAAAATCAAACCAATCATGCCCAAAGCAGCCAACAACTGAACCACTTGGACGATATTCAAAATCAAACTCATAAAAAACTCCGAAAAAATGATTACTTTCAACGCGCCGCAGCCGCGATGATGGTTAAGAAATCTACCACCTTGAGGGCTGCGCCACCAATGAGGCCGCCGTCAATGTCAGTCTGCGCCAGCAATTCAGCCGCATTCGCCGCATTCATGCTGCCGCCATACAAGATGTGCACACGCTCCGAATGCTCGGTCGCCGCTTTCAACTGACCACGCAACACCGCATGCACAGCTTGCGCTTGCGCTGGCGAGGCTGTTTGGCCTGTGCCAATGGCCCACACCGGCTCATAAGCCACCACGATTTCGCTAATGCAATGACCGTTGGCGTGAATCACAGCGGCCAATTGTCGCTTCACAACCTCCTCGGTTTTACCCGCTTCGCGCTCGGCCAAAGTTTCGCCCACACACACGATGGGCGTGACGCCTGCCGACAACGCGCGTTGCGCTTTGTGCGCCACTTGTTCATCGGTTTCACAGTGGTACTGACGACGCTCTGAATGACCCACGATGGCGTAACGCACTGCAAAGTCTTTCAGCATCACAGCGGAAATTTCGCCCGTGTAAGCACCCTGCTCGTGTGCAGACACATCTTGCGAACCCAAATCAATGCCAGAGCCTTTGACCAGCTGCTGCACTTGCGACAAATACGCCGCAGGCACGCACACCGCGACTTGCGCGTGTTTACCGCCCAAGGCTTGCGCCAAGCCCTGCTGCACAACGTGCACCAAAGCTTCGTTGGCAGCCAAGCTGCCATTCATCTTCCAATTGCCTGCAATAAGTTTTTGCTTCATCACTTACTCCAAGTCAAAACAATCTTGCCAATGTGCTGATTGGACTCCATCAAACGGTGCGCGTTCGCAGCACCATCGGCAGAGTTCACATCAAACGTGGCGTGAATCACAGGCTTGATACGCCCAGACTCAATCAATGGCCAAATTCGTTCACGCAAATTGCGTGCAATCGCGGCTTTGAATGCCACAGGTCGTGGACGCAAGGTCGAACCCGTGATGTGCAAACGCCGACGCAACACCTTGCCCGCATCAAAGCTAGCCTTGGTGCCACCTTGCAAAGCAATGATGACCAAGCGGCCGTCTTCTGCCAAGCAATCCACCTCACGCGCCACATAGTCGCCAGCAACCATATCGAGCACCACATCCACACCTTTGCCGTTGGTCAGGCGCATCGCCTCGGCCGCAAAGTCATGGGTTTTGTAGTTGATGGCATGGTCTGCACCTAGCGCCACACAAGCAGCACACTTCTCGTCGCTACCCGCAGTGACGATGACGGTGGCTCCCATGGCTTTGGCCATTTGAATCGCCGTCACACCAATGCCGCTCGATCCGCCTTGCACCAACAAGGTCTCGCCCGTTTGCAACTGCGCACGGTCAAACACATTGCTCCACACGGTAAAGCATGTTTCGGGCAACGAAGCCGCCTCGACATCACTTAAACCTTTGGGCACTGGCAAACACTGGATCACAGGCGCCACGCAATACTGCGCATAGCCGCCACCCGCCACCAAAGCACACACACGGTCACCCACCTTCAGGCCCGCAGCAGCCAAAGCCGTTGCATCGCCTGACTCGATGACACCCGCCACCTCAAGACCCGGCACATCCGATGCGCCAACAGGCACGGGGTAGTGACCCATTCGCTGCAACACGTCAGGGCGGTTCACGCCACTGGCGCTGACACGAATCAGCAACTCCCCCTCACCCGCCTGCGGCATTGGCCGTTGGGCCAAGCGCAGCACCTCGGGGGCGCCGTGCGTGGTGATTTCAACAATGTGCATCATGCGCGCGACAGCCTCAAACCTAAATTAGGCGTGAGGAGCTGCGTCGTGTGCGTGGTCGGCTTGTGGACGCTCGATCAAAGCTTTCATCGACAATTTCACACGGCCTTTTTCGTCTGTCTCGAGCACTTTCACGCGCACGATTTGACCTTCACTGAGGTAGTCGGTGACCTTCTCGACGCGCTCGTGTGCGATCTGGCTGATGTGCAACAAACCGTCTTTGCCTGGCAACAAGTTGACCAAGGCACCGAAATCCAAAATCTTAGTGATCGGGCCTTCGTAGACTTTGCCGATTTCAACTTCAGCCGTGATTTGCTCGATGCGCTTTTTAGCTTCTTCAGCCTTTGACGCATCGGTTGCGGCGATGGTGATCGTGCCGTCTTCTTCGATGTTGATTTGGCAACCGGTTTCTTCAGTCAACGCACGGATGGTGGCGCCGCCTTTGCCGATCACGTCACGAATCTTCTCGGGGTTGATCTTCATGGTGAACAACTTAGGTGCAAAGTCAGACACTTCGGTCTTGGCTTCGCCCATAGCTGCTTGCATTTTGTCCAAGATGTGCATGCGTGCTTCTTTGGCTTGAGCCAATGCCACTTGCATGATTTCTTTGGTGATGCCTTGGATCTTGATGTCCATTTGCAAAGCAGTAATACCGTTGGTGGTACCGGCCACTTTGAAGTCCATATCACCCAAGTGATCTTCGTCGCCCAAGATATCGGTCAACACGGCAAAACGGCTGCCGTCTTTGATCAAACCCATGGCAATACCGGCCACGTGCGCTTTCATTGGCACGCCAGCGTCCATCATGGACAAGCAGCCACCGCAGACCGAAGCCATCGATGAAGAACCGTTGGATTCTGTAATTTCAGACACCACGCGCATGGTGTAAGGGAACTCTTCTTTGGTTGGCAACACAGCAATCAGAGCACGCTTAGCCAAACGGCCGTGGCCGATTTCGCGGCGCTTGGTGGAACCCATGCGGCCCACTTCGCCAGTGGCGAACGGAGGCATGTTGTAGTGCATCATGAAGCGGTCTTCGTACTCACCGGCCAAAGCGTCGATGCGTTGTGCGTCGCGCTCGGTACCCAAAGTGGTCACCACCAAAGCTTGAGTTTCGCCGCGTGTGAACAAAGCAGAACCGTGGGTGCGTGGCAACACGCTGTTGCGGATTTCGATGGGGCGCACAGTGCGTGTGTCGCGGCCGTCGATACGTGGCTCGCCGGCCAAGATTTGGCTGCGAACGATGTGCGCTTCGATGTCGAACAACATGTTTTCGACTTTGACCGAATCAAACTCAACGCCGTCAGCCTTGAGGGCTTCCATCACTGCGGCGTAGGCTTGGCGGCAAGCCAATGTGCGTGATTGTTTGTTGCGGATTTGGTAGGCAGCGCGCAGTTTTTCTTCAGCGTGCGCCTGAACCTTGGCAATCAGTGGCTCGTCCTTGGCAGGTGCAGCCCAGTCCCATGCTGGCTTGCCAGCATCGCGCACCAATTCGTGGATGGCGTTGATAGCGATGTTGCCCTGCTCATGGCCAAACACCACAGCACCCAACATGATTTCTTCTGACAGCTGTTGAGCTTCAGATTCCACCATCAACACAGCGGCTTCTGTACCAGCGACCACGAGGTCCATCTGGCTGTCTTTGCGTTGTGTTTGGCCTGGGTTCAAGACGTATTCGCCGTTGATGTAACCCACGCG
>CANGOY010000206.1 GCA_947455585.1 Comamonadaceae bacterium | reverse complement strand
GTGTAAATGGCTTTGTGTTTGCCGCGCAAACGGAGAGCAACTTCGCTGGCTACTCGTCCGAGCACCTTATCGGTGGCGTCAATCACAAACCACTCATGCACCACGTCAGCGGGTTTTGCGCTGAATGTAGACATAGTTAAATCCTAAAAGGAGAGTTGGTTTGTAGGGTCCTTTTCCACGGTCGGCGTTCTTCTGTTGAGAACCTCTTAGGTGGGAAGTGCTTCTTTAGAAGCCTCTGCCGCGGGACCACTCAAACGCTGCAGAGCCTTAGATTATAAGCAAAATCAAGCGCTTAGCGCAAATCTGACCAAAACAAGGCGGTTTGACGGGTTACCATCCGGCCCATGTTCAGTTATCGCCACGCTTTTCACGCCGGAAACCACGCCGACGTCCTCAAACACCTCACTTTGATTGCCACTTTGAAGCATTTAATGCAAAAAGACGCAGGCATTCAGTTTGTGGACACGCACGCAGGCGCTGGCCTGTACCGTTTGGACGGCGACTATGCCGAGAAAAGCGGCGAAGCCGCCGAGGGCGTACTAAAGCTGCTCAACCTCAAAGGCCCCGCCGCCTTGACCGACTACCTTGAAATAGTGGCCGGCTTCAACGCCAAAGGCAGCAGCAAAATTTACCCGGGCTCGCCGTTCATCATCCACAAGCTACTGCGCCACGAAGCGCGTGACCGCCTAAAGCTATTTGAATTGCACCCCACCGACCACAAATCGCTGGTGGGCAACGTGCAGCAGCTCGAAGCCGGCCGCACAGTTAGCGTCACACGCGCAGATGGTTTTGAGTCGCTCAAAGCCTTGCTGCCCCCGCCGGTTTCAAGCGCTGGCTCACGCCGCACCTGTGTGCTGATTGACCCAAGCTACGAAATCAAAAACGACTACTACCGAGTGCTCGATTGCATTCAAGACAGCTTGAAGCGTTTTGCCACCGGCACCTACATCGTGTGGTACCCCATCGTGCCCCGCCCCGAAGCACACGATTTGCCACGCAAACTCAAAGGCCTGTGCAGCCAAGTCAAAAAGCCATGGCTACACGCCACCTTGGCGATTGGCCGCAAAACTGGCGGTAACGACACCGGCCTGAGCGCCAGCGGTATGTTCATCGTCAACCCACCTTTCGCGCTGAAGCCTTTGCTGAACGAAGCATTGCCTGTCATCGAAGAAGCCTTGGCACGCGGCCCTGGTCGCGGCTGGGCGGTAGAGTCGGGCGGCTAAGCGGCCTGCCTCGCGCACATGAACAAGGCCTCGCTATGCGAGGCCTTATCGTTTGAGGCGTCTTAAGCGCTCAAGCCCAGATTTTTGCAAATAGCCAAAGTCGTTGCACTTTGGTTCATGCTGTAAAAATGCAACCCCGGCGCACCGCCCGCACGCAGCTGGTCGCACAGGTCTGTGACGACTTCCAAGCCAAAGGCTTTGATAGACGCAATATCGTCGCCGTAGCCCTGCAAGCGCAAGCGAATCCAGCGTGGGATTTCTGCGCCGCAGGCATCAGAGAAGCGCAGCAGCTGCGACGAGCTGCTAATAGGCATGATGCCCGGCACGATGGGGATATGCACACCCAACTTGTCAACGTCTTCCACAAAACGGAAATAAGCATCGCTGTTGTAAAAGTATTGCGTGATGGCCGAGTCAGCGCCCGCCTTCACCTTGGTGGCAAAAGCTTGCAAGTCGGCCTCGGCCGATTTGGCTTGTGGGTGAATCTCTGGGTAGGCCGCTACTTCAATGCCAAAGTCGTCACCCGTTTCTGCGCGGATGAAGGCCACCAAATCGCTGGCGTAATGAAACTCGCCACCTGCGCCATAACCGCTAGGCAGGTCGCCACGCAAAGCCACCAAACGCTTCACGCCCATGGCTTTGAATTCGGCTAACTGTTGACGCACGCTGTCGCGCGTAGCGCCAATGCAAGAAAAGTGCGATGCGGCAGACATACCCTCGCTCAAAATTTCTTTCAAGGTTGAAATCGTGCCGGCTTGCGTAGAACCACCAGCACCATACGTGACCGAGCAAAACTGAGGCTTGAGCGGATACAAGGCTTGACGCACAGCGCGCAACTTCTCTGCACCCTCTGGCGTTTTGGGTGGGAAAAACTCAATGCTCAAGCTGTTGTTTGCGGTCATCTCTATCTCACTTGTTGGCGCGTCATGCGTGACGCGCACCAATCCAAAATTCTTGGTTGCCATCGCCACCGGCAATCGCGCTGGGCCAATAGCCCAACACATCTAAATTCAATGTTGCACAAGCCTCGCGCAAACGCGCTTCGACCTGCACGTAGCTGGCTTCGTCCTTGACCAAGCCGCCTTTGCCAATGTTGCTGGGTTGTAGTTCAAACTGCGGCTTGACCAACATCAGCAGCGCGCCACCTTTTTTCAACAAGGGCAGCAACGCGGGTAATACAAGGGTGAGCGAAATGAAAGACAAATCACCCACCACCAAATCAAAACCAAGTGCACCGTCTGGCACACGCACATCGTCAGCTTGTAAATCGCGGGCGTTGATGCGCTCTACACACACCACACGCGCATCGTCGCGCAAACGCGGGTGCAGCTGGCCGTGGCCTACATCCAAACCCACCACTTGCGCAGCGCCTTGCTGGAGCAAGCAATCGGTAAAGCCGCCAGTGCTTTGCCCCACATCGAGGCATCGCAAACCTTGGGCAGACAGTCCGCTGCTGAGCAGCGCACCTTCCAACTTCAAACCACCGCGAGACACATAACGCGCCTCGGCGGTGTCCAGCAAACGCAGCTCGCTGGGCAGCGGCAACTCGTCACCGTTCTTGGTCACGCGTTGCCATGGCTTGGTGCCCAACCGCCACTCCACGCCCGAGGCAATCAGCCGCTGCGCTTGAGAGCGCGAAGCGGCTAAACCACGTTCGAGGAGCAGCTGGTCAGCTCGCATCAATGAAATGCGCGTGCTTAGTAGCGGTAAGTGTCGGCTTTGTATGGGCCGTTCTTAGACACACCGATGTAAGCCGCTTGCTCGTCGGTCAATACAGTCAACTGTGCGCCAACTTTCTTGAGGTGCAAACGCGCCACTTTTTCGTCGAGGTGTTTAGGCAACACATAGACCTTGCCCACTTCGTATTGGTCTTGCTTGGTGAACAACTCGATCTGAGCGATCGTTTGGTTCGCAAAGCTTGAGCTCATCACAAAGCTAGGGTGGCCCGTGGCGCAACCCAAGTTCACCAAACGGCCTTTGGCCAACAAGGTGATCTTCTTGCCATCAGGGAAGATGACGTGATCGACTTGAGGCTTGATCTCGTCCCACTTGCACTTTTCCAACGCAGCCACATCGATTTCGTTGTCGAAGTGACCGATGTTGCAAACAATGGCTTCGTCTTTCATGGCGGCCATGTGCTCGTAGCGGATCACGTTCTTGTTGCCGGTGGCAGACACGAAGATGTCGCACTTGTCGGCGGCGTATTCCATGGTCACAACTTTGTAGCCTTCCATGGCAGCTTGCAAAGCGTTGATCGGGTCGATCTCTGTCACCCACACTTGGGCGCTCAAAGCGCGCAAAGCTTGTGCGGAACCTTTGCCCACGTCGCCGTAACCAGCCACGCACGCCACTTTGCCTGCAATCATCACGTCGGTCGCGCGCTTGATGGAGTCCACCAAAGATTCGCGGCAACCGTAGAGGTTGTCAAACTTGCTCTTGGTCACGGAGTCGTTCACGTTGATGGCGCGGAACATCAGGCTGCCCTTGGCGGCCATTTCGTTCAAGCGCAACACGCCGGTGGTGGTCTCTTCGGTCACGCCGATGATGTGCGCACCTTTGCGGCTGTACCAAGTGGGGTCCACGGCCAATTTGGCTTTGATGGCGTTGAACAAACAGGTTTCTTCTTCGCTGGTGGGGTTGGCAATCAAAGAGGCATCCGTTTCTGCGCGCTTGCCCAAATGCATGAGCAAGGTGGCATCACCGCCGTCGTCCAAGATCATGTTGGGGCCTTCGCCTTGCGCGCCAGCGGCGCCGAATTCAAAAATGCGGTGGGTGTAGTCCCAGTACTCGGCCAAGGTTTCGCCTTTGGTGGCGAACACAGGAAT
>CANGOY010000205.1 GCA_947455585.1 Comamonadaceae bacterium | reverse complement strand
GCATGCCCATTTCGCCCATCATGGGCTGGGCTTGTGCGGGCACCACAGCTGTTAAGGCTGTACCAGCCAATAAAACAGAGAGTGCGAAACGGGTGGTGTTCAAACGGGTCATAAAAGCTCCTTGAAGTCAGAGGCGAGGTGCCTCTGTCAAGTTCCGACTGTGAACCGTCTGTGTAACGCGTCTGTGCGTTGCAGCACAAGTTTCGTAAAGTTGTGTAGAGCCGAGTTAGCCCATCAAACCTGCACGAAAGTCGTCCACCGCCTGCACCAGCTCTTCGCGTGTGTTCATCACGAAGGGACCGTATTGCGCGATGGGCTCGTTTAAGGGTCTGCCTGCAATGACGATGGCACGGGTGTTCGCTTGTGCGCGCAGCACCAAGCACTCACCTCCATTGGTGAGCACGGCCATACGTTTGACAGGCACAGCTGTGGCACTGTCGCCGTGCATCACGTCCAAGCCGCCGCGGTACACATACACAAACGCGTTGTGCGTGGCTGGCAATGGCTGCTCAAGCACAACACCGTCCGTCGCAGGGAAGTGCAGGTCTAAGTACAAAGGCTCGGTGTGTTCGCGTTGCATCGCACCGTCTGTGCCGTGCGAGCTGCCTGCAATCACACGCACCAGCACGCCATTTGCGGTGGTAACTTCAGGAATGTCTTCGCTTTGAATGTCGCGGTACCAAGGCTCGCACAATTTGTTTTTGGCAGGCAAGTTGAGCCATAGCTGAAAGCCTTCCATCACGCCTTCCTCTTGCTCGGGCATTTCGCTGTGTGTCAGGCCTCGTCCAGCGGTCATCCACTGCACACCGCCGTTTTGCAGCAGGCCTTCATTGCCCCCGCTGTCTTTGTGGCGCATGCGACCCGCAATCATGTAGGTCACGGTCTCAAAGCCACGGTGTGGGTGGTTGGGAAAGCCTGCAATGTAGTCGCCGGGGTTGTCGCTGCCAAAGGCATCGAGCATCAGATAGGGGTCTAGCCGCTCTTGTAAATCGTGGCTCAGCACGCGCGTCAGGCGCACGCCTGCACCGTCTTGTGTGTCTTGGCCTTGCACCAAGCGCTCGACACCGCGAGCTTCTCGGATGGTGCTCATGCGACTTGGTAGCCTTCGTCGGCAATCGCGCGTGCAATGTCTTCGCGCGCTTTGCTGCTGTGCACATCGACCTTACCTGTGCTGCGGTCAATCTCAACTTTGGCTTCTGGGTCTAAGCGTGCAATGGCTTTTTTAACGGCCATTTCGCAATGACCACAGGTCATGCCTTGAACTTGAAATGTGTTGTCCATGAAGGGTCCCTTTAAAGATGTAACCTTAACCTATGTCTGAATTGTCTAGCGATATCGGTATTGGTGGAATGACCTGTGCATCGTGCGTGGCCCGTGTGGAACGTGCGATTGCCAAACTACCAGGCGTTGAATCGGTCAGCGTGAACTTGGCTACCGAATCTGCACGCGTGACGTGGGGCTCCTCGCAAACCGAAGAAGACAGCCAAATCCAACAAGCACGTTTGCGACGCGCCGTGCGTGATGCAGGTTACGAGCCCCTCGCGGCAGAACATTTAGAGCAAGCCCCAGAGGGCGCTTGGGCAGGTTTCATGCCCGTAGCCATTAGCCTCTTGCTAAGCGCTCCGTTGGTGCTGCCCATGCTGGGCGATGCGTTGGACCAGCACTGGATGCTGCCTGCGTTGTGGCAGTTTGCGTTGGCCACGCCTGTTCAGTTTGTGCTGGGCGCACGCTTTTACAGAGCAGGGTGGCACGCCTTGCTCGCAGGCAGCGGCAACATGGATTTGTTGGTGGCTTTGGGTACCAGCGCCGGTTGGGCATTGTCGGTGTGGTTGTGGTTCAGCGCGCCTCCTGAGGCCATGGTGCATTTGTATTTTGAAGGCTCGGCGGTGGTCATCACCTTGGTCTTGTTGGGCAAGTGGCTCGAAGCTCGTGCCAAGCGACAAACCACGGACGCCATCCGTGCCTTGCATGCGTTGCGCCCTGCGCGTGCGCGCGTCATTACGCTGGACGGTGAGGTGGACATCCCGATTGAAGAGTTGTTGGTGGACGACCGTTTGGTCGTCTTGCCCGGTGAACGTTTTGCGGCCGACGGTGTGGTGTTGGAAGGTCAAACGCAAGTAGACGAAGCCATGCTGACGGGTGAGCCCTTGCCTGTGCACAAGGTTGTCGATTCACGCGTGACGGGTGGCAGCATCAATGGTGAAGGGCGTGTGGTGGTGCGTGTGAGCGCCACGGGTACTGCCACAGTGTTGGCCAACATCATTCGCTTGGTGGAAGACGCGCAGGCGGCCAAGGCGCCGATTCAACGCATGGTTGACCAAGTGTCTGCCGTGTTTGTTCCCGTGGTCTTGGTGTTAGCTTTGGCCACTTTTTTGGCTTGGTGGTTCACGGGGCATAGCGTAGAGGTGTCGCTCATCCATTGCGTGGCGGTGTTGGTGATTGCGTGTCCTTGCGCGTTGGGTTTGGCCACGCCTGCAGCCATCATGGCGGGCACGGGTGTGGCGGCCAAGCATGGCATTCTCATCAAAGATGCACAGGCGCTGGAAGTGGCGCATAGGGTCGACACGGTGGCATTCGATAAAACAGGCACGCTCACGGTCGGACAGCCGCGCTTGTCGTCGCTACATGCAATCAGCCTTGACGAACAAGCGCTGCTCTCTTTGGCGGCTAGCTTGCAAAGAGGCAGCGAACATCCCTTGGCCCACGCAGTGGTGCAAGCGGCTAAAGCGCAAGGCCTTAGCTTGGCAACACCAGAAGGCGTCAAAGCTGTACCAGGCTTTGGCAGCGAGGGCACAGTACAGATGCGTCACTTGCTCCTTGGCAGTTTGCGTTGGATGGCAACGCTTCAGCTGGCCGCTGGTGAATGGCAAGCCCGTGCAGAGGCTTTGCAGGCTCAGGGTGCAACTGTGTCGGTCTTGGTCGAACGTACGGCGCAAGGGCTTGTTCCGCTTGCTGTGTTGGCTTTTGGCGACGAGCCAAAGCCGGGTGTGCAAGAGGCGCTCGCTAAATTGCGCGCTCGTGGCTTGCGCTTGGTCATGATTTCTGGTGACAACGCAGGTGCTGCGCAAGCAATGGCCGCACGATTAGGTTTACACGCCGACGAAGTGCATGCCGAAGTCATGCCTGGGGACAAAGCTGCCTTGGTCAAAAGCCTGCAACACAACCCACACGGCGCTCAGCACGTCGTTGCTTTTGTGGGCGACGGCATCAACGACGCGCCCGCTTTAGCCGCTGCTGATGTGGGCCTTGCCATGGCCAACCTCAATGCCGATGGTCAACGCGGCGGCACCGATGTGGCCATGCAAGCCGCTGGCATCACGCTCATGCGCGGTGATGTGGCGTTGGTGGCTGGTGCCCTCGATATCTCGGCACGCACCGTTGCCAAAATTCGGCAAAACTTGTTTTGGGCTTTTGCCTACAACGCCGCCGGTATTCCGCTTGCCGCCTTGGGTTACTTGAGTCCCGTGGTGGCCGGTGCCGCGATGGCCCTCAGCTCGGTGAGCGTGATGACCAACGCGTTGCTGCTCAAGCGCTGGAAGCCTTAAGCCTCTTTGTGTGCGTGCATGGGTTTGTTTGAAAACCACGCCACATACAACGCGGGCAACACCACCAAGGTCAGCAGCGTTGCTGTGACCAAACCACCAATCACCACGATGGCCAGTGGGCGTTGTGTTTCAGAACCAATGTCGTGGCTCAGGGCCATGGGCAACAAGCCCAAGGCGGCGAGCATGGCCGTCATTAGCACGGTGCGTAGGCGTTGCAGCGCACCTTCTTTGACCGCGTCCATCACCGTGTAGCCTGCATTGCGCAGTTGTTGAAACACCGACAGCATCACCACCCCGTTGAGCACCGCTTGGCCCGACAAGGCGATGAAACCAATGGCCGCAGACACCGACAGCGGGATGCTGAAAATCCACAGCGCCACAAAGCCGCCAATCAAGGCCAAGGGCACGTTGATCAAAATCAGCCCCGCGGTTTTGAACGAGCCAAACGCGTCGAACAGCAGCACGAAGATCAGCAATAACGAAATCGGCACCACCACGCCTAAGCGTTG
>CANGOY010000204.1 GCA_947455585.1 Comamonadaceae bacterium | reverse complement strand
GCCACCAAAGTGGTGCCTCAAGACAAAGTGGAGCGCATCATCGAAGCGGCTCGCTTAGCGCCTACATCGAGCGGCTTGCAGCCGTTTGAAATTGTGCTGGTCACCAACCCCGAAGTACGCGCCAAGATTCAAGCCAGCGCACATGGCCAAGCGCAGATTACCGAAGGCTCACACCTGTTGGTGTTTGCTGCGTGGGACAACTACACAGCTGACCGCATCAACATGATGTTTGACCTGACCAACGCAGAGCGCGGCGGCACCAACGAAGGCTGGGAAAACTATCGCCAAATGTTGTTGGCCAACTACCCCGGGCGTGATGCGCATGTCAACTTCGAACACGCCGCTCGCCAAGCCTACATTGGCATGGCCGCGTCATTGATTGCTGCAGCGTTTGAAGAAGTGGACAGCACGCCGATGGAAGGTTTCGACCCCGCAGCTGTGGACGAAATTTTGAACTTGCACGCACGCGGTTTGCGCAGCGTGGCCATCATGCCTTTGGGCTACCGCTTGGCTGAGCAAGACTGGCTCGCACCACTCAAGAAAGTGCGTCGCTCACGCGAGCAGTTCGTGACCGAAGTGAAGTAATTACTTCTTCTCGACGGGATTGGCCGTCAACAAGTTAGCCGAGTAAGCGCGCATAAATTCGCGGGCTTTCTCGGCTTTTGTATTGAGCCACGCGTCATACGCGCCCTCGCCCAAGATGACGGGCATGCGTTTTTCGTTGCCGTTTTGTTGGTAGCGGTGCAGCAAGGCGTGGCTGTTGGCGTTGACGGTCAGCAGCGTGAAGCTGATGATTTCTGTGCCGTCCTTGGCCCAACGCTCCCAAATGCCCGCCACGCCCATGGGCTTGCCGTCCACACGGGTGATGCGCGTGGGCACAGCTTTGCCGCTGCGCCAGTCGTCTTCAAAAAACGCCATCATGGGCACGATGCAGCGCTGGCCCGCCAGCCATGCATCGCGAAAGTTGTTGGATGTGGTGACGGTTTCAGAGCGGGCATTGACCATCTTGGTGGAACGCAACTTGGCGTCAGATGCGGACTTGACCCACTGGGGCACAAAGCCAAACTGGCCCACGGCCAGTTCGCGTACCGGCGCTGCAAGCGCCGTTTCATCAAGCGATGCATCGGGTACAGCGCCTTCAGCCGCAGGCGCATTGCGCACAAACACGCCCAGCTTGCGCGGCCACAGGTCGCGCTCAAAGGCAATATCGGGAGCTGCCACATCAAAGGCATCGGGGTACATCGCGGCGTTTTGCACGCTTTCAAAATGGGCAGTCATGCGTCCATGGTAGCCGCCTGATACGCTCTAGGCTTCGTTCGCTTTTCATCTTCCATGCTGATTCGTTTTAACAAGCCCTACGGCGTGCTGAGCCAGTTCACCCCCGAGGGGAAATGGCGCGGCCTGAAAGACTTCATCGCCCTGCCAGGCGTGTATGTGGCGGGCCGCTTAGACGCCGACAGCGAAGGCCTGCTGCTGCTCACCGACGACGGCCAGTTGCAAGCCCGCATTGCTGACCCGCGCTTCAAGATGGAAAAAACCTACCTCGCCCAAGTCGAAGGCATCGCCAATGACGACGCGTTACAAACACTGTCTAACGGCGTGATGCTCAACGACGGCATGACCCTGCCCGCCCGCGCCCGCGCTTTAGAAGCCCCCGCCTACCTGTGGGAACGCGACCCACCCATTCGTGTGCGACAGACCAAGCCCACCTCTTGGATAGAGCTGACCATCCGCGAAGGCCGCAACCGTCAAGTGCGCCGCATGACCGCCGCCGTAGGCCTGCCCACGCTGCGCTTGATACGTACCCACATTGGTCCGTACAGCGTGCAGGATTTACCGCTGGCAACTTGGCAAGAGACTGAATTACCATGACCCCATCTCAATCCGAGATAACTACAACGAAGGTGATATGGCCAAAGGCGAACAACACAGCAACAAAATGACAAAGAAGCCTAAAAAGGACACGTCACCTCCCAAGACCTCCACCTCGGATCGTCCCAACCCTCCCACCACTTACGTCGCTCCACGCGGCAAGATTAAGAACAAGTAATGTCTGCCACCCTTGCTCTCGCCACCCTTCGCATTGCACTGACCGATTTGCGCAACAACGCGCTGACCGACCGTGCTTTCATACAAACCGCCCGCTCGCAAGAGGCTTTGTTCAAAGCCCTGCCGCCCAAGTTTGAAGAGGTGTGGTTAGAGCTGGTGGACCGACTGGAATCGAGCGCTTTGTTCAGCGAAGAAAGCTGCTCATTCAGCCAAACCGATTTGCTAGACAACCTCGCGCTTGTGCTGGACAAAGCGGAAGCGAAATTAACCGCCTCGAATTAACCATCTAAGCATGACTGCCCCAGAGAATTTTGAAATCTTCACCGTCAAGGTGGAGCCCGCTGGCCTGCAATACGACGTCGAGGGTGACCTTACCCTGCTAGAAGCCGCTGAAATGTCGCGAATCGAGCTGCCCAGCTCTTGCCGCAATGGCACATGCCGAACCTGCGTGTGCCGCCTTGTGAGCGGCGAAGTGACCTACACCATCGAGTGGCCAGGCCTGAGCGCCGAAGAAAAAGCCGAGGGCTATGTGCTGCCCTGCGTGGCTAGACCCACCTCAAATGTGGTGCTAGAGCAAACACAGGCTCGCGCGACTTAAACATGAACCCGATTTACGAAGACGAACACCTGCTGGTGTTCGAAAAGCCCAGCGGCCTGCTGTCTGTGCCGGGCCGTGGGCCTGAGAAGCAAGACTGCTTGTCCAAGCGCGTGCAAGACATTTACACCGATGCGCTGGTGGTGCACCGCCTCGACCAAGACACTTCGGGCCTCATCGTGATGGCCCGTGGAATCGAGGCACAGCGTCGCATCAGCCGTTTGTTTGAAACCCGTCAGGTGAGCAAGCGCTACATGGCGGTGGTGTCGGGCAACCCGCTGCTCACCCAAGAGCATGTGCCTACCAACGAAGAAGGTTGGCGAGCCATTGAAGGCAACATCATGCTCGACTGGGAGCGTCGCCCCATTCACATCATTCATCCCGACGGCAAGCCCAGCCTGAGCCTGTGGCGCATGGTGCAAGCGGGCGATACAGCCAGCTTGATTGAGCTGGAGCCTTTCACAGGCCGCACCCACCAGCTGCGCGTTCACATGCAAAGCTTGGGGCATCCCATGCTGGGTGACTCGCTCTATGCAACGCCAGACATCAAAGCGCTCACCCCGCGCCTAATGCTGCACGCGCAAGACATCGGGTTTCCCCACCCTTTCAGCGAAGAACCCCTATTTTTCAGCGCGCCAGTAGCTTGGTCTGCGGCAAACCCCTATGTTTTAGGGCCTCAAACGTAAGACATCTGTAGCCCAAACGGCGCAAACTCATTTGGTTCTAACTTTTATAACTGGAGACAGAGATGCGTGAAGTAGTTGTGGTCAGCGGTGTTCGTACAGCAATTGGTACTTACGGCGGCAGCCTGAAAGACATCCCCCCCACCGAGCTGGCCGCCCAAGTGGTGCGCGAGTCATTGGCACGTGCAAACGTCGAAGGCAAAGATGTCGGCCATGTGGTGTTTGGCCATGTGGTCAACACAGAACCCAAAGACATGTACCTGTCTCGTGTGGCAGCCATCAACGGCGGTTGCGCCGAAGGCACACCTGCTTTCAACGTGAACCGTTTGTGCGGTTCAGGCTTGCAAGCCATCGTGTCTGCCAGCCAAGCCATCATGCTGGGTGACTGCGACATCGCCATTGGCGGCGGCGCAGAAAACATGAGCCGCGGCCCTTACGCCTCTCTCAGCGCACGCTGGGGCGCACGCATGGGTGACACAAAGATGGTCGACATGGTGGTGGGCGCTTTGCACGACCCCTTCCAAAACATCCACATGGGTGTGACCGCTGAAAACGTGGCGGCCAAATTTGGCATCACCCGCGAAATGCAAGATGCAGCAGCTGTCGAGAGCCACAACCGCGCCCAACGCGCCACTGAAGCTGGCTTGTTCAAAGACCAAATCCTGCCTGTGATGCTCAAGAGCAAAAAAGGCGATGTGGCCTACGCGACTGACGAGCACTTCCGCCCCAACT
>CANGOY010000203.1 GCA_947455585.1 Comamonadaceae bacterium | reverse complement strand
AGCTTACGGCGTCACACAAAACGACGACCCTGTGAGCCAAGCCATGCGTGGCTTGATTGACAACGCCA
The DNA here is from genome assembly GCA_947455585.1 of Comamonadaceae bacterium. Lineage (GTDB taxonomy): Bacteria > Pseudomonadota > Gammaproteobacteria > Burkholderiales > Burkholderiaceae_C > Limnohabitans. The sequence goes on along the minus strand of CANGOY010000203.1, from coordinate 3,995 downwards.
CCTCACAAGAACACCAAATTGCTTTGTTGTGGAAAGCCATTGAGCAGCTGTCTTCTGGTCAAACCAAAACCGATTGCGTGCCCACCGATGCTGCTCGACAAGAGCACTTCGAAGCAGCCCGTATCAACCAACTGTTGGACTGACGATGCGTTTTTTGAATGTGTATCCCAAGCGCTTGTTTGCCACCCTGAATGCGGTGGGCGCATTTGAAGGACAGTTCACCTTTAATTTAGAGCAATACGGTTTGCTGCTCAGTGACACCGTGTGTGATGTGACGATTTCCGAAGACCCCGCGATGGTGGGGCAGTGGAAAATTCGGGTCAAGCCGATGTTGGATGTGGACATGCCCCATTTCAACCAATTCGTAGACACCTTGAATCACTATGTATTTGAGGTTTTGCAGTACATGCCAAACCGCAGCGCGACTGGCAAAGACTTGCCTGTGGTGAAGCTGTTCTTTGATGGCATCTACTTTGACATGTCGGGCACGGAGCCGGTCGTGCAAAAAGTTATCGAGCGTTAAACCCGCTTCGACTTCACCGCTGTTTTAGGTCGCCAACCTTTGCAAAACGCATCACGCGTTTCCATGTACGGCCCGCCAATCAAATCAACGCAATAAGGCACGGCAGCAAACACGCCGTCCACCACTTGCTTGCCATCGGCGTCTTTCAGTCCCCCCAAAGTTTCTTGGATGGATTTGGGTTGGCCCGGCAAGTTGATGATGAGGCACTCATCGCGAATCACCGCCACTTGCCGAGACAGGATGGCGGTGGGTACAAACTTCAAACTCACTTGGCGCATTTGCTCACCAAAGCCCGGCATTTCTTTGTGGGCCACGGCGAGTGTGGCTTCGGGGGTCACGTCACGTTTGGCGGGGCCTGTGCCGCCCGTGGTGAGCACCAAGTTGCAACCCGCATCGACCAGCGCAATGAGGGTTTGGCTGATGGTGGCTTGCTCATCAGGAATGAGGCGTTCGACGTAGTCAATCGGGTTGTACAAAGCATGGCCTAGCCAATCGCGCAGGGCGGGCAGGCCTTTGTCTTCGTAAGTGCCGCTAGAAGCGCGGTCGCTGATAGACACGATGCCGACCTTGATGGTGTCGCAACGGGCATCGGGGGTGGGCAAGGTGGTGTCGGTCATGGCTTGTAAGAGTCTTCGTCTTCTTCGGGCGTGTGCTCCGCGTCTTCTGCAAGGTTCAGTTGCTCTTTGATGAGCTGAAAAATCTCGCGGTACGAACGGCTTTGGCGCGGCAGCAAACCTTTGGCGATGTCGGCTTTAGACGTGACATCGTCTTTGCGCGCTTGGCGCACCAAGGCACGCATTTGCTGGCTGTCGGTGCTGGGGTAGTCGTTCATCCACTCTTGCAAAGCTGTGTCTTCAGCCAGCAGGCGGTCACGCCAGCTTTCAGCCAAGTGCAGGGCCAAGGTGTCTTTGGTGCTGCCCATGCGTTGTTCGTTGAGCGCGTCTTTGACCGCCTCAATCGACTCTTCGCTGAGCTTGCGCATGAGTTTGCCCACGTACTGCATTTGACGGCGCTTGCCTTCAAAGTTGGTGATGCGGCGGGCTTCGGCCAACGCTTCGCGCAGTTGGTCGGTCATGTGGCCTTGGGTGTTCAGCCGTGCAATCAATTCGCTGCGCAGGGTGAGCAAGTCCACGCCCAAGTCTTGGCGGTCGTCGCTGTCCTTTTTACGGTCGGTGCGGCTCAGGCCCTCGGTGCCTTTGAGTTCGGCTTTGAGTTCGAGGTCGAGTTCGCTGCCTTCAGCCACAAACTGGCCGCGGACAAAGTAACCTTTTTTGGGTTTACGTGACATAGATTGGGGAGCTTTAAATAGGTCGGTTTGCCCTTCAACGCAAAGGACAAACTCAGTGACCAGTATCATAGCCGCCGATATGACCAAAGCCTCTAAAACCCAAGCCTCATCCCACACGCCTGCCCAAGGTTTCAGCTACAGCCGCGAACACTTCGCGTCTCTGGTTGATGCCGCTTTGAAACACGCCAAAAAGCTGGGGGCTACTGATGCGGGGGCCGATGCCTCTGAGGGATGCGGTTTGAGCGTGTCGGTGCGCAAAGGCGAGCTAGAAAACGTGGAGCGCAACCGCGACAAATCACTCGGCGTGACTGTGTACTTGGGCCACCGCCGTGGCAACGCCAGTACCTCTGACTTTTCGCAAGCTGCGATTGAGCGCACTGTGCAAGCGGCCTACGACATCGCCCGCTTCACCGCGGAAGACCCTGTGGCTGGTTTGCCTGACGAAAAAGACATTGCCACGCACCACCCCGATTTGGACCTGTTCCACCCTTGGCCTATCACCAGTGCCGACGCAGCCACCCTCGCATTGCGTTGCGAAGCAGCAGCCATGCAAACCGACAAACGCATCACCAACAGCGAAGGTGCGGCGGTGTCGGCACAGCAAAGCCATTTTTTCAGCGCCCACACTCACGGGTTCCGTGGTGGCTACGCCAGCTCTCGCCACACCATTTCGGTGGCGCCCATTGCGGGCAAAGGCGACGGCATGCAGCGCGACGCGTGGTACAGCTCCATGCGCGATGCGAATGAATTGGCCTCACCTGAGTCCGTGGGCCGATACGCTGCTGAGCGTGCCTTGAGCCGTTTGAAGTCTCGCAAGATTGCCACGGTGGAGTGCCCCGTGTTGTTTGAAGCGCCCGTGGCTGCTGGTTTGCTGGGCGGTTTTGTGCAAGCCGTGAGTGGTGGTGCGCTGTACCGCAAGAGCACCTTTTTGCTCGACTCGTTGGGCACCAAGGTGTTCCCTAAGCACATCGATATTTCAGAAGACCCGTTTGTCATGCGCGGGAAAGGCAGCTCGCCATTTGACGATGAAGGCGTGACCGTCCGCGCGCGCCGTGTGGTGGATGCTGGTTGCGTAGAAGGCTATTTCCTCAGCAGCTACACCGCCCGCAAACTGGGCATGCCCACCACGGGTAACTCAGGTGGTTCGCACAACTTGGTCATGTCCTCGCGCCTCACGCAAAGCACAGACGACCTCGATGCCATGTTGAAAAAGCTAGGCACCGGTTTGTTTGTGATTGAGCTCATGGGCCAAGGTGTGAACTACGTGACGGGCGACTACTCACGCGGTGCCAGTGGCTTTTGGGTGGAGAACGGACGCATTGCGTATCCCGTGCAAGAAATCACCATTGCGGGGAACATGAAAGACATGTTCCAAGGCATTGAAGCCATTGGTGCGGACGCTTACAACATGGGTGCCAAGACGATTGGCTCGGTGCTCATCAACCGCATGAAGGTTGCTGGCAGTTAAGCGCGTTTGCGCAGCAGTCGTCGCAACTCGGGTGACTGAACAGGGGCCACGTCAAATGCGGGCGTGTCCAAAGCATCGTTCACTGTTTTCTTTAGGAAACGAACGGTTTCTTGATTCACCGTTTCACGTTCGTTGTCGACGGTAATCATGTGGTAACTGTCGCCCAAGTAGATGATTTCTTTGGTCGCAGACCTGATATTTTCGTAAGCCCATTCGGCGTTGCGCATGTGCACGGTTTCATCATCGGCTGCGTGGATGAACAAAGTGGGGCAATCGATTTGACGAACGTTCGCGCGCGCTTCACGGATGAGTGAGCGGCCCTCTGACACGTATTTGAAGGGCAGATAGTCAGCCCCCGATTCTGAGATGTGGTCTTTTTGCATGGCGCGTTTGACCATGGCACGCATTTCAGGATTTTTGATGCCAAATGGCTCGGCTTCTGCATAGCGATAACGGCTGGCGAACGGCAGCCAACTCGCAAAGTTCAACAAAAAGCTGTACCAAGGAATGGCCCAGCCGTCATACGCCAAGGCGGTCGATAACAAAACCATGCTGGTGAGAGATTCACGTTGTGCGAGCGCCATGGACAAGGTCGCTCCCATGGACAGGCCAACCACGGACACGGTGGTGTAGTGAGGCCGCAAATCCCACAGGTATTGCTCGGCTTGTGTGACCCAGTCTTGCCAATCTCCACATTCGGTGCCGAAAGAGTAATT
>CANGOY010000202.1 GCA_947455585.1 Comamonadaceae bacterium | reverse complement strand
TACGTTGATCGTCGGTTTGACTGGTGTTTTCAACGTGGCTTAGATAACTAGGGTTCGTTTTCATGGTCTCGTCCTGAAGTTTGAAAAAAGTGATTTAAGAATTTGTCAAAAAAAAACCGCCGGGGGTCCGGAGGTGGGTTTGGGAGTTCAGAGCGTTTGGGCTACGTTCAGATCTCTCGACCGCCGTGGGGGCGTGAGATAAAAAAGTAAGCAAAATAAAAACGGGCTGAATTCATGAATTGAAATATAGCACAGGGAATCTGGCAGTTTGCTGACAAGGCACTGGGGTTTACGCGGTGCCGCCCTCGGCATTTATGCCGTTCCACCCACCGTCAAACCATCAATACGCAAAGTGGGCTGACCCACACCCACTGGCACGCTCTGCCCTTCTTTGCCGCAGGTGCCAACGCCGGGGTCGAGCTTCATATCATTGCCAATCAAGCTCACACGCGTCAATGCGTCGGGGCCGTTACCCACCAAGGTGGCGCCTTTGACAGGATATTGAATTTTGCCGTTTTCTACCCAATAGGCCAGTGAGGTCGAAAACACAAATTTGCCTGAGGTGATGTCCACCTGGCCTCCACCAAAATTCACGGCGTACAAACCCTTCTTGAGGCTGGACACAATTTCTTCTGGCGACTTGTCGCCACCCAACATATAGGTGTTGGTCATGCGAGGCATAGGCACATGGGCATAACTTTCGCGTCGGCCATTGCCTGTGGGCTTGACGCCCATCAAGCGGGCGTTCATGTTGTCTTGGATGTAGCCCTTCAAGATGCCGTCTTCAATCAGCACATTGCTTTGGCTGGGGTTGCCTTCGTCGTCCACATTGAGTGAACCACGGCGGTCGGGAATGGTGCCATCGTCGAGCACCGTCACGCCTTTGGCGGCCACGCGTTGACCGATGCGACCGCTGAAGGCGCTGGAGCCTTTGCGGTTGAAGTCGCCTTCTAAGCCGTGGCCAATCGCTTCGTGCAACAAGATGCCAGGCCAACCCGAACCCAACACTACACTCATTTCCCCCGCAGGCGCTGGGCGTGCATCAAGGTTAGTCAGCGCACATTGCACGGCTTCGTCCACATAGCTTTGCGCCAGTGCATCGTCGAAATGGTCTAAGCCAAAGCGACCACCACCACCGGCTGAGCCCACTTCACGGCGACCATTTTGTTCGGCAATCACGGTCACGCTCAAGCGCACAAGGGGACGCACATCGGCGGCCAACGTGCCATCGGCACGCACCACCATCACCACGTCGTACTCGCTAGCCAAACCTGCCATGACTTGAATCACGCGCGGGTCTTTGGCGCGAGCCATTTGTTCAATACGGCCCAACAGTTCAACTTTTTCAGTGCTGTTGAGCGAAGAAATCGGGTCCAAGCCGCCATACAAAGAACGGCTAGATGCCACTTTGCGCGTGGGCACTTTGACGCGGCCACCCTTGGCTGCAGCGCCAATGGTGCGAACTGTGCGTGCAGCGTCCATCAAAGAGGCTTTGGAAATATCGTCAGAATACGCAAAGGCTGTTTTTTCGCCGCTCACAGCACGAACGCCTACGCCTTGGTCAATGCTGAAGGAACCAGTTTTGACAATGCCCTCTTCCAAACTCCAGCCTTCGGCACGGGTGTATTGGAAATACAAATCGGCTTCATCAACCTTGTGCGCTTTGATTTCGGCCAATGTTTTGGCTAAGTCGGTTTCGTCCAAACCGAAAGGCTCTAACAACAGTTGACGGGCAATGGCCAATCGCTCAAGGGTGGGTTCGCGTGAAATCATGAGAGCGATTGTAGGAGCGGGCCAACAACCTTGTGGCCCGCATGCTCTTGAGTTGCCTAAACGAGCTTAGGACTGGACCAACTGCTTGGCTTTGGCCACCGACATCAAAATGCCCAGCCCCAGCCCCAGCGTCACCATGGCTGTGCCGCCATAGCTGATGAAGGGCAAGGGCACACCCACCACGGGCAACATGCCGCTGACCATGCCCATGTTCACAAAGGCATAGATGAAGAAGCTCAAAGTCACGCTACCGGCCAACAAACGGGCAAACAGCGTGGGGCCTTCTACCGCGATGGCTAGGCCACGCAGAATCAAAAAGATGAAGGCGGCAATCAGCATCAAATTACCAATCAACCCAAACTCTTCGCCAAACGCAGCAAACACAAAGTCGGTGGTGCGCTCAGGAATGAAGTCCAAATGGGTTTGTGTACCTTGCATGAAGCCCTTGCCCCAGAAGCCGCCAGAGCCAATCGCAATCATGCCTTGGATGATGTGAAAGCCTTTGCCCAACGGGTCTCGAGAGGGGTCTAGCAAAGTACAGATGCGTTGCTGTTGGTAATCGTGCAGGATTGGCCAGCGAAAGCCATCGGCACAAAGCGTGGGCTCAAACCACACCACCAAGCCCACACCAACCACCCCCATAAGGATGGGCGGCACGATGAGCCACCAACTCAAACCCGCAAAGAAAATCACGGCCATGCCAGCAGACAACACCAAAATGGCAGTGCCCAAATCAGGCTGACGCACGATAAGCCCCACAGGCACCATGAGCAGCAAGCCCGCCACCAAAAAGTCCAGCGGGCGCAACTGGCCTTCACGTTTTTGGAACCACCAAGCCAGCATCAGCGGCATGGCAATTTTCATAATTTCGCTGGGCTGAATGACCACACCGATGTTCAACCAACGGCGTGCGCCCTTTTTAGTCAAACCAAACAAAGCCACTGCCACCAGCAAGGCCACGCCCACGGTGTACAGCGGCACAGCAAACGCCATCAGGCGCTGCGGCGGAATTTGAGCCACCACAAACATGATGAAGCCAGCAATCATCATGTTGCGACCGTGGTCGAAAAAGCGGGCACCGTTGGCAAAGCCAGACGAGTACATGGTCATCAAGCCAGCACACGCCAACATGAACACACCAAACGCCAATGGTCCATCAAAACCTTTGAGCAAAGGCATCAGTTGCTGGAAGGGGCTGGGTTTGTGAATGACGGTGGGCATGTACAGATTATCCCCTTTCGCGGGGGATACCCGACAGGCGCTGCTAGCATTCGGCATGACCTTGTGCACACAGCCCACACCTACGATTTCACCCACTACCCATGTGCTGTATTTGCATGGGTTTCGCTCGTCGCCCCAGTCCACCAAAGCGCGGCAAGTAGCCGCCATCATGGCGGCACAGTTTCCACACATCACTTGGTGGTGCCCACAGCTGCCGCCCTCGCCAAAAGCTGCGACCACCCTGATTGCAGACGGCACCGCCCAATGGCCCGCGCACAGCATGGCCGTGATGGGCTCGTCGTTGGGTGGGTTCTACGCCACATGGCTGGCAGCGCGTCGAGGTTGCAAAGCCGTGCTGCTCAACCCCGCCATCGACCCCGCGCGCGATTTGGCCAAATACATTGGTGAGCAAACCGCTTGGCACGACCCCTCCGAACGCTTTCACTTCGAACCTGAATTTGTGGACGAGCTTCGTGCCTTAGAAGTCGGCCCCATGCCGCATCCCGAGCGCGTTTGGGCGCTCATTGCAAAAGGTGACGAGGTGCTGGACTGGCGCGAAATGACCGCCCGTTACCCTGGCTCACACCAAGTGGTTATGGAGGGTGGCGACCACGCCATCAGCAACTTTGAAACCTACCTGCCGCAAGTGTTGGAATTTATAGATTTACAACCCGCACCTTAAGGCGGCAGACCGGCTGAGCATGGGACAATTGCACCCATGTACGCATTGTTTGAAGAAGCTGGAAAATTCCAGACGGGCCGCATCCTTTCCGAAGCTGATAGCTCCGCCCAAATCGAGCTGGAATCCGGCAAACGGGTCAAGGTCAAGGCCGCCAATTTGCTGCTCAAGTTTGAGAAGCCCTCGCCTGCTGACCTGGTGCGCGAAGCGCAGACTTTGAGCGCCACCATCGAGCTCGACCTCGCTTGGGAATTCGCCCCCGAAGACGAATTCGGTTTTGCCGACCTTGCCCGCGAATACTTCAGCGCACAAGCCACTCTGACCGAACAAACTGCGGCACTGTTTCGGTTGTACGAAGCGCCCCATTACTTTCGCCGCGCCGGCAAAGGTC
>CANGOY010000201.1 GCA_947455585.1 Comamonadaceae bacterium | reverse complement strand
AAGCCTAACCAGCACCTTAAAAAGCCGTTCGTCAGCGAACGGCTTTTTTCATATTCGGCTGTCAGTCTTACGGGGCGACAGATGCCACATCTTGAGCAATCTTCCAAGCTAGACCTCCTGCGCTACGTGGCGAAGTGGGTGGCTTTGGCGACGGTGGTGGCGACTCTCGCGGGCTCTGCTTCAGCCCTTTTTCTCTTCGCCCTTGAATGGGCCACGCAGACCCGCGAAGCCAACCGTTGGTTGATTTGGGGTTTGCCTGTGGCGGGCTTCTGCGTGGGTTGGCTGTATCTCAAGTTTGGCCAGTACGTCGAAGCTGGCAACAACTTGTTGATTGACGAAATTCACGACCCTCAAAAAGTGGTGCCCTTGCGCATGGCGCCCTTGGTGTTGGGCGGCACGGTGATGTCGCATTTGTTTGGCGCATCGGTGGGGCGTGAAGGCACGGCGGTGCAAATGGGCGGGGCACTGGCTGACCAACTCACGCACTTTTTTAAGCTCAACGCGGTGGACCGCCGCATGGTGTTGATGGCAGGCATCAGCGCGGGCTTTGCTTCTGTTTTCGGTACGCCCTTGGCGGGCGCGGTGTTTGCGCTTGAAGTCTTAGCCATTGGCCGCATGCGCCTCGATGCTTTGCTGCCTTGTGTGATTGCCGCCGTGGTGGCCGACCAAGTGGGCCTGCTGTGGGGTGTGCAACACACCCAGTACGAAGTGGGCTTGGTGCCACAAATCACAGCTTGGTTGTTGGTCGCCATGGTGCTGGCTGGCGCAGTGTTTGGTTTGGTAGGCAAGGTGTTTGCCGATGGCACGCATGCGCTGAGTGGCTTGATGAAAAAGCACATTGCCTACGCACCGCTGCGCCCCTTGCTGGGCGGTGCAGTGATTGCTGCTGTGGTGATGTGGGGCAGCTTTGACCGTTACATCGGTTTGGGCATTCCCGTGATGGTGGAGGCGTTTGCCCACCCACTCGCACCGACTGAATTTTTGGGCAAGATGCTGTTCACTATCGCGTCGCTGGGCTCTGGCTTTAAGGGGGGCGAAGTAACGCCCTTGTTCTACATCGGTGCGACCTTGGGCAATGCCTTGGCCCCGCTGTTGGATGTGCCTTTTGTTCTGCTGGCCGCTGTGGGTTTTGTGGCGGTATTTGCGGGAGCCGCCAACACGCCCATTGCCTCGACCTTGATGGCCGTGGAATTGTTTGGCGCAGAGATTGGCGTATTTGCCGCGTTGGCCTGTGTGATGAGCTATGTGTGCTCAGGCCACTCAGGCATTTACCGTGCACAGCGGGTGGCACATCGCAAGACCGATGCGACTTCTTAGAATGGACGCTATGACCATGAACCTCACCCGTTTGCTGCAAGCCACGTTGTTCACTGTGGCCTTGTATGCCACGCCTGCATTTGCCCAAACTTTCAAAATGCCTTGTGAGGTGGAAGCCACCATTCCTTTGATGGAAGACGTGAAAATCAAGCCACAAAAAGTGGTGATTGAAATTCAATCCATGGGTAAAAACATCTTCTTGAAGATGAATGGCCCTGAGCCTTATTTGTTGATGGCCAATAGCTTGGCCACTGAAGAGTACACGGGTAAAAACTTAACCACAGCCAAAGAGATGGGCGCGTTTCGCAAACACAGGGTGACGGGCGCCGAGTCAGAGATTCGCATTGAGCAAGCCACCGTGGTGGTGACGGCTTATAACGACATCACTTACATGGGCAAAAAAGTGCGCATCAACATCACGGGGCCTTGCAGCGTGCCTCGCTAAGGCCGTGCAAACAACGATGGCGTCCTGTTTAAAACCAGCACCAAAAACCGGTGCAGTTGCCTGTGATTTGTTGAACCAGCAAGTCCACCAAGCTGCTCACCGCGATGAGGGGCAGGCCCACGTAAATCAACGCCCACAGCACCAGCATGAGGGTAGGGCGTGGCTCATCCAAGCGGTAGCCCATCACGGTCTCGGCTTGTTTGCGAAGGCGAAGTTTGTTCAACATGGTGCGAGGATTTTAGGCGCATGAAAGTCAACTGGGACACCTTGACCTATCCCGAGTGGGATGCGCACCACGTCGCCGCCGCTGCGCCTTTGCAGCAAGACTGGGCTTACGGCGCGTGCATGAAAACCTTGGGTGTGGGCGTGTTGCGTGCTTTCGTCGAGCAAGACGGCGCACCTGTGGCTTTGGCGCAGTTCATCATTCGCCGCTTTGTGGGCGGGCTGGCACACATGGCCTTGTGTTCGCTGGGGCCTGTGTGGCTGCAGCCCATGTCGGGCGCAGACAAAGCCAAGGTTTACAGAGCACTCAAGCAAACCATTCCGCTGAAAAATTTACGTGTGGTGGCCTTTACACCGCTCGAGGCGCAAGGCCCCGAGCTGGGCCTGTCGCCTTGGCGCAAAGTGATGACGGGCCACAGCACGGTGATGCTGGACCTCACCTTGTCGATGGACGCGTTGCGTGCGCAACTCGACAAGCGTTGGCGTCACCGCTTGGGTGGTGCCGAAAATTCGGAGCTCACCACTCACCGTGTGGGCACTAATGCAGGCCAATACCGTTGGTTGCTGGATGCTGAAATGCAGCAGCGCGAGCAGCGTGGCTTGCATGGCTTGCCCTTGCACTTCTTTGACTTGTATGTGCCGTCGCGCCAACAACCGGCCAAAACCATTTTGACGATGCGCGCCGATTTGGGCCGCGAACGCGTGGCGGGCATGATGTTTTTGATTCACGGAGAAGCCGCCATTTACCAAGTGGGCTGGACGAGTGATGCTGGCCGCGACTTGCATGCACATAATTTGATTTTGTGGAAAGGCATTGAAGAGTTGCGCGAGCGCGGTGTGCGCAAGCTCGACTTGGGCGGTGTCAACACCACCCGCAGCGCAGGCATTGCGCGTTTCAAGATGAGCACGGGCGGCCAAGTGCTGACCTGCGCAGGGACGTTCATTTAATCCATGCTGCGCGTCTCTAATCTCTCATGCAGTCGTGGCAACAAGCCACTATTTGCCGATGTCAGTTTCGAGCTGAAAGCCGGCCAAGCCTTGCACCTCGAAGGTGACAACGGCGTTGGTAAAACCAGTTTGTTGCGTATCGTGTGCGGCTTGTCGCCGGCCGATGCAGGCGAGGTGTGTTGGCAAGACCAAACCATTCAACAAAACGCCACAGCTTTTCGTTCGTCTTTGTTTTATTTGGGCCACGGCTTGTCGCTCAAAGAAGAGCTCACCGCTTTGGAAAACCTCATGTCCGACGCAGCCGTGTCGGGCCGCACCTTGAGCGAGGCTCAAGCCATGGTGGCTTTGGCCCGCATGGGCTTGCGCGGGCGCGAGCATTTACCGCTGCGTGTCATGTCGCAAGGTCAAAAGCGTCGCACGGCTTTGGCGCGTTTGCTGGCCAGCCAAGCGCCGCTGTGGGTGCTGGATGAACCCTTTGTGGCCTTGGATGTGAAAGCGGTCGATGGACTGCGTGGTCTCCTGGCCGAGCATGTGGCGAATGGCGGCATGGTGCTGTTCACCAGCCATCAGTCTGTGGCGCTGACCAATGCGAGTGGCATATCGGTCGATGTGCAAACGTACCGATTGAGAGGCGTGGCATGAGTAGCGGCGCGTTCGTGGCCGTGTTGCGCCGCGATTTGCTTTTGGCCATGCGCCGCAAGAGCGAGGTGCTGACGGCGGTGTTTTTCTTTGTGGTGGTGGCCGCCTTGTTCCCGCTGGGCATAGGCCCCGAGCTGAACACCTTGCGCTTAGTGGCCCCCGGTGTACTGTGGGTCGGCGCTTTGCTATCAAGCATGTTGGCTTTACAGCGTTTGTTTGAAGCGGATTACCGCGATGGCACGCTGGAACAAATGGCTTTGTCGCCCACATCAATGCCCTTACTCATCAGTGCCAAACTGCTGGCGCATTGGCTGGTCTCAGGGGTGCCGTTGGTATTATTGGCCCCAGTTTTAGGGCTGCAATTTGACCTCTCGGCGGATGCCTTGGTCACCCTCACTTTGGCCTTGTTGTTGGGTACGCCCATTTTGTCTTTGGTGGGCGGCATTGGCGCTGCATTGACCTTGGGCGTGCGTGGCGGTGGGGTGTTGTTGTCGCTGTT